>JAGBWT010000191.1 GCA_017629615.1 Alistipes sp.
CGAAAGGCTTAATCTTGTACGACGCCTTTTGCGGACGCTCGTTCACAAAGACGCCGCCCTCGTCAATCGCATTCTGTATACGGTTACGCGAGCAATTCTCGATATGGGTCGTGAGGTACTTATCGAGGCGCATCATCGACTGCCCCTTATCGACCGTTATGGCGTAGTGTTCGTATAGGCCGTTCTCGTCGGGCTTCTGGTCCGAAAGGAAGCGGCGCGGCATCACACCGACACCCACCTCTTCGTCGTCCGAATCCTCGAAATCGACCTCAACGTCGTCGAACAACTCCTCGTCTATATATTTTTGCTCTGCCATCGTCTATCAATTAAAAGAAGAAGTTATCCTCCTCGCTCTGCTGTGGAACGACGACCGCCTCCTTTGCCTCCATAATCAGGCGCAACGAATCGGCCTCGACTGCCGCCAACGAGTCGGCCAACATACGGGCCTCCAAAGCCTCACGCAGACGACGCTCGCTCTCAATCTCGCCCTCGCTAATCTTCACGGCATCGAGCGTAAGGCGGATAGATATTCGGCTACCGAGTGCCACCTCCGAGGTCTGCAACACCGACTGCTCGTAGACCCTCGCATCGCCGCGGTTGAGCATCGTGATACCCTCGTCGTAGCTCACCTCGCCAACATTGAGACCCACCTCCCAAAGGCGGCTCTTCGCATCGAAGAGTTGGCGACCGATAAGTTTTGGTACGGCCGTCACACCGCTACCGCCCTTGACACCGACGGTCAGCACCACGCCACGACCCTTCTCGACCAACAACTCGGTCTCGGGGGTTATCTCCTCGCCCTCGAAGTGCTGCGAAAGCACATAGTTGGTTGCAATATCATCGACATAGACCAACTCGTCGATACCGAAGCCCGCGACCTCCAACATATTCTTGGCTTGGCGCAACGAGCGACCCGCCACATAGGGCATAGCCACACGCTTCTGGCTGAACGAGTTGATTGTAACATATATCTTGCGACCCGACTTTACATCGACACCCCCCGCAGGCAACTGTTCGAGAACAACACCGCCAGGGAATGCCGCCACATAGAGCGAATCATTGACAACCAACTCCAACCCCTCTCTATCGGCCACACGCTCGGCATCGGAGAGCAACAGCCCCTTAAACTGTGGCACGGTGCGCTTCATTCCGTGGCGCGTGCCGACAGCCAACAGCAGATGGGCCACCACAAACAGTGCAACCAACGTCGTCGCAATCAACAGCAGATTGTATAGAATCGGGCGGCTTTTGAGTCGGGTCAGCCACGATTGTTTGGTACTCTTTCTCTTTGTCATATCTGTTCTATCCAATTTCGTTATAGTGGGTATCGCGCTCAACGGCCCTCATACCTGCCGCAGCGCACATACGTTCGATTTCGGCTATGGTGAGGCGCGGACGAGTGTCGGCAGCACCGGCCATCGAGTAGATTTTGGTCGAGTCTTCGATTGTACCGTCGATGTCGTCGGCACCGAAATTGAGCGCCAACTCGGCCGTCTGCTTACCATACATCACCCAATAGGCCTTGATGTGCGGAATGTTGTCGAGTATTATGCGGCTCATAGCCAGCGTGCGCAAATCGTCCGTCGTCGAGGTCTCGCCAAGCGACGAGAGGGCATTGTGCGCACTGCGGAATTTGAGCGGAATGAAGGCGTTGAATCCTCCCGTACGCTCCTGCTGTTCGCGCAGACGCATCAGGTGGTCGATACGATGCTCGATGCGCTCGATGTGGCCGTAGAGCATCGTAGCATTGGAGTCGATACCCATACGATGTGCCGCATCGTGTAGCGCAAACCACTCCTCGGCCGTACCCTTCTGCGGACAGATTGCCATACGCACCTCGGGGGCAAAAATCTCGGCACCGCCACCGGGAATAGACTCCATACCCGCCTCACGAAGCAACGCAAGACCCTCGGGTAACTTCATACCCGCCTGCTTAATCATATAGTTCAGTTCGACAGCCGTAAAGGCCTTGACACATATCGAGGGCCACAACGCCTTGATACGGCGAATCATCTCGGCATAGTAGTATATGTCGTGGTCGGGGTCTACGCCACCAACGATATGGACCTCGGTTGCGCCACTATCGCGATGCGACTCGACCATCGCCAATATCTCCTCCATCGAGTGTTGCCACGCGCCCTCCTCGCCCTTTGAGCGGCGATAGGAGCAGAATTTGCACTCAAAGAGGCAGATGTTCGTCGGCTCGACGTGGAAGTTACGATTGAAATAGACCTTGTCGCCACTCACACGACGCTTGGCCTTCGTTGCCAACTCTCCGAGCAACCACAGCGGAGCCTCGTGCCACATTGTGGAGGCTTCGTGGGCATCGATGCGCTCGCCACGCTCGAGGAGTTGTGCTATACGCTCTATGTCGGTCATTGCGGTCACTATTTTGGGGCTTTACGATAGAGGTATATGCCGATAACCAGGAACAACAAGTTCGGCAACCATACTGCAAGCATCGTCGGCATCGAACCACCCTTTGCAAACTCCTGGAAGATACGGTCGAGCATAATGTAGGAGAAGCACAACGCTATACCGATACCGATATGCAGACCCGTACCGCCTCGCACCTTACGCGACGAGAGCGACACTCCGATAAGCGTCAGGATAAACGTACCGAACGGGAAGGAGTAGCGCATATGGTGTTCGACCTCGATTTGGCGCAACGAGTCGGAACCTTTGGCCCGCTGTTGCTCCATAAACCGATTCAGTTCGACAATGTTCATCGTCTTCAACAACTCGTTCAGACGACCCAGCTCCGCCACTTCGAGGTTGATAATCGTATCGAGGTTGCGGTGCTGTGTGAAGGTCTCGTTACCCTGCTCGTCGAAGGTGCGGCAGATATATCGCTGACTGCTCCAACGCTTTGTCTCCGCGTTGAACCTCACGTCCGACGCTTCGAGCGCACGAACCATACGGCTACCCTCGTACTCTTCGAGTGCGAAGTAGGCTGCGGCCGAGGTGTGGCGGCTATAACCACGAACATAGGCAAATGTTCCCGGCTCGATTTGGCGGTAGATGTGGCGGTCGTACATATCTCGCGTACGGCTACGGATATACTTCTGCTCGAATGCCACGCAGTTGCGCTGCGAAATAGGTATCAGCCACAAACTCAACAACAACGACACGGCCGTAATCGCCATCGCACCGAGGAAATAGGGCCACATCAGTCGGCGGAAACTCATACCGCCCGACAACATCGCGACAATCTCGGTCTGATAGGCCAACTTCGAGGTAAAGAAGATTACCGCAATAAAGGTAAAGAGCGCCGAGAACTGATTGACCAGATATGGCACAAAGTTGAAGTAGTAGTCGAAGATAATCTCCGACACGGGGGCGTGCATCTCCGTAAAGTCGTCAATCTTCTCGACATAGTCGAACACGACTATCACCACGACAATCATCGCAATCGCGAAGATGTATGTTCCCAAGAACTTGCCGATGATGTAGCGGTCGAGTCGCTTAAAACCCGGCCACCAATTTCGACCTTTTATGTATTGCGGTTCCATTTTTTAATGCAAAATTCAAAATGCAGAATGCAGAATTAAAATTCAAAATGCAGAATGCAAAATGCAAAATTCAAAATTCAAAATTCAAAATGCAGAATGCAGAATTAGTTTTTCGTTTATTACAGTCTTCGTCCGAGTTTCTCGACCATCACACCCTTCCACTCGGCGAAGTCGCCTGCTATAATATGCTTGCGAGCCTCGCCAACCAGCCACAAATAGAAGCCTATGTTGTGCAACGATGCAATCTGCGCCGCCAGCATCTCGCCACACACGACAAGGTGGTGGAGGTATGCCTTTGAGTATTGGCTATCGACGAAGGTCGTACCGTTGGGGTCGATAGGCGAAAAGTCGTTCTCCCACTTTTTGTTACGGATATTGATAACGCCCTCGCTTGTGAAGAGTTGGCCGTTACGACCATTACGGGTCGGCATCACACAGTCGAACATATCGACACCGCGAGCAATACCTTCGAGGATATTGATTGGCGTACCGACACCCATCAG
>JAGBWT010000192.1 GCA_017629615.1 Alistipes sp.
CGAGAAAGCCGACTGTGTACGACCGTAAACAATCTGCTTGAACAACTCACGCATTGCGGTATTGATAGCGTCGCAAACGAGGTCGGTGTTGAGTGCCTCCAAGATGGTCTTGCCCGGAAGAATCTCCGATGCCATAGCAGCCGAGTGAGTCATACCCGAGCAGCCGATGGTCTCAACCAAAGCCTCCTGAATGATACCCTCCTTAACGTTGAGCGTCAGTTTGCAAGCACCCTGCTGTGGCGCGCACCAACCAATACCGTGTGTAAGGCCCGAAATGTCCTTAATCTCCTTGGCGCGAACCCACTTGCCCTCCTCTGGAATTGGAGCGCACTCGTGGTTTGCACCCTTCTTTACGCAGCACATCTGCTGCACTTCGTGCGAATAAATCATAACTCTTTGAATGTTTAGTTTATCTGTTTTTGGATATAGTTACACTTTACAGAGCAAAGTTAATGAAAAAGTAGCATTTCCGCAAGTGGGAAATGCTACTTTTTTTACTTATCGCTGATGTTCAGCCGATTAGTGTTTGTGAGAGTGACCTGCGTGGGAGTGCGAGTGGCAGTCGGTGCAGTGTGTGGCGTGCTTTTTGCAAGCGGCCCACTCCTCGGCCGACATCGACTTCGATACCTTGACGTTGAGGTCGGCAAACGAAGGGATAAGGCCCTCCGGAGTATTCTTCGCTGCGTCGTAGGTTACCTCTACGCTCTTGGTCGCAACATCGACCTTTACGCTTTTTACCCCCTTGCCGTAGAAGTTGTTGTAGATTTTGTTGGCGCAACCCTGACAGTCGATGTCGGTGATGAATACGGTTGTGACAATCTTCTTCTCGGCCTTTGGCGCTGCTGTTGCGATGCCGGCAGCAAGGATAGCTACGGTAAGCATCAGGATAATCATTTTCATAGTGTTTGGTATTTCGTTGGTTTATTAAATAACGTATTGTTTTTGTTTTTTAGTCTGTTGTTTTTGGGGTTTCTGGGTAGTTTGGGATTCTGGGTATTCTGGGTATTCTGGGTATTCTGGGTATTCTGGGTATTCTGGGTAGGCTGCGATTTTACCCCTAACGCCCCTAACGCCCCTAACGCCATTAACGCCCTTAACGCCCTCTAACTAATACAAGTTAAATCGCACACCGATATATATCTTGCGTCCCATCAGCGGACCCCATACGCAAGCCGAGTTGAAGGCTGTCGAGTATGGCGAGTCGGTCGCAATAATAGGTCGCTTTTGCTTGTAACCTGCAATGTTTTCGCAACCGAGATATATGTCCCAATTCTTGATTTTGCGGCTGATTTGGGCATAGAACATCGGGTATATTGGCGAGTATTCGGCATCGGCCAACACGCCGTTTTGTGTTGGGATTCGGCTGCGACCATTGAGCTGTGCTGTGACGTCGAACACCCAACGGCGCATACGCGTTGCATATTGCAGGTTGATGAGCGTCTTGAACTGGCCCACCAAAGGTCGCTCGACAAGTTCACGGCTGCCGTCGGCGCGCGTGATGGTGTAGCGGCTGTCGGTCCAGCGGAATGTGGCGAAGATGTCGAAACGCTCAACAGGAGTCCAAGTCAAGTCGAATTGGTATGTGTTGGTATACGAGCGACCGTCTGTCTCGTAAATATAGGTGTTGGCCGCATCGCGCTCTTGGTCTACAATGATGCTGTGGAAGAGTTGGGTGCGGAAGTAGTCAAACGAGATGGTCATATCGCGATAGTTGATGGTCGATATGGTCTGCGTGAGCGAACCTCCTGCCGTAAGGGCCTGCTCCATACGGTCGAAATTGCGACCCGTACCGTTGTCGAACACAATGCGACGGCCCGTAGCGAGTATGCCGATATTATCGGTCACGATGTCGGTCGGACGATAACCCAAACCGGCCGAAGCACGGAGTACGGTCGTTGGGGTGATGTTCCACTTGATGTGTCCGCGTGGTGTAACCAGATGTTTGCGGAAGTAGAAATTGTAGTCGTAGCGAATGCCAGCCACAATCGACAACTTCTCCTTGATGTTGTAGGTGTATTCGACATAGGCGCCAGCCTCGGTCTCGTTGCGGTTGAGGTTGAGCAGTGCGCGAGTCGGGTCGGCCTCGCTCCAATCCGCGTCGGTGCGAAGCCAAGTGTAGTCGGCAAGATTTTCGTCTACAAAACGTGTCGATGCCGAGATGCCTGCGATGAGCGACGAGCGTGGAGAGAAGTAGTGCGAATACATCAGGTTGGCATTTGCCATATTTTGAGTACCGAGATAACCCTTATCGGCACCGAAATAGGCATCTTCGCGGAAGTAGTCGTAATCGACCACCATTGCGATATTGGAGCGCAACTCCTCGCCCTCCTCCTTGTCGAATACGGCCGAGCCTACGGGGCGGCCCATCTTGAAGTAGACGTTGGCCTCTTCGTTGCGCACCTCCGAGCCGTAGATGTTGTTCTTGCGCCAAATGTCGCGCCACGTCTCATTGTCGTTGCCCGTGAGCGACTTCATACTGCGGGTGTAATTGTATTGGCCACCCAAACGGTAGTCGTTTACATATTTTGCGCCCCAACGCACCTGCGTTCCGTTCTCATCTTGATAGAGCCAGCGGTTGGCGAGGCTGAATTGGCGGGCTTGTGGCAGGTCGCGGAAACCGTCGTGGTTGTGATCGTAACTCTTCGTATCGACTGCTCCGTGTGCCAAGATTATGGTCGTCAGACGCTTGTCTTTGGTTACGGGTATGGCGGTCGAGAGGTTGATTTCGGGTTTGAGCTCGTTGTCGAAATAGAGGTTGAGGAAGAGTCGCTCGTCGTCGGTCGGCTTGCGGTGTTCGAGGTTGATTTGACCTGTGATAGCCTCGTGACCGGCCGTTACCGAAGCGATACCCTTCGATACCTGAATAGAGTTGAGCCACATACCCGGGGTGTATCCCAAACCGTATGGCGCCGAAAGACCACGCATTATGGCTCGGTTTTCGTCGAGAATTTGGGTGTAGGTGCCGGCCAAGCCGAGCATCTTGATTTGTCGTGCGCCCGATATGGCATCGCTATATCCGACCGTTACCGAGGCCGAGTTTTCGAAACTCTCGGCAAGGTTGCAGCAGGCCATCTTGCAAAGACCTGCAAACGAGATGGTTTCGCCTTTGAGGATACCGTCTTGGCGAATATAGTTGCCGCCGATGTTGCTGTCGATTACGACGCTCTCCAACTCGACGCCTTGTGTCAGTCGCAATACAACCTCGGTCGAGTTGCTGTCGATGCGCACCGTGTCGTTGTTGTAACCGAGAAATGAGCCGACAAGACGGTCGTAACCCTTGACGCGATGAACGCGGAAGCGTCCCTCGATGTCGCTCGCCTCGCCAACGTTGGTGTCGGCCCAATAGACCGAAGCGCCGGGGAGAGGGTTGCCTTCGCTGTCGAGAACTTTTCCCGTGATATTTTGTGCAAATGCAGTCGCTACTGTCGAAAACAGTAGTGATAGAGTGATAAATAGTGCTTTTTTCATAATTGTTTCTCCTTGTGTGGTTTAGATTTTACTACGACCGAAGAGGTGTCGGTCGGAACTCTTGTTTCTAAACCAGTGCGGGAGGTGCGCGGAGTGCCGACGTTGCCTTTGCAGGGTCGTCGGGTAGTGGAATTTTGAGCTGGACGCCAAGACGTAGTATTACGTTGTCGAACTCGATTTCGCTCTTGTCGATTGTCGCAATCATTGCAGGCTGCTCGGTCGGAGCGGTGACAGCTGCGATGTTGCGCGAGATGTCGTATAGGTCAATCTCGTTTGAGTGGTTGTGGTGGCAACCGCACGTTGCATCGACTATCGAATCTCCCTCGTGGATTGAGCGATGAGCCGAAGCACAAGCACTGCAACAGTGGTGCGACGAGGCGTGAAACTCTTGGAAGTGGTCGCTATGTGAGCAGTGGCAAAGCGTTACGCTCAACGCATAACCCCAACCTGCCGTAAGATATACGGCAAGCAGTAGGAGCGATATGATTTGGCGTAACTTCATTGGTCGATTATATGAGTTTGCACTCTTCGAGTTGAGCGACCCACGCTTTGGCGTCGGTTGTTGCGGTTTGTTCGTCGATTTCGTAGTTTTCGAGCAACAGGTCGCGGACGGTCTCGACCTCAAACTCTTTGCCTTGCAACTTCTCCCAAAGTAGCAACGAAGTCTCGTTGAGGGCTATTACGCGGGTCATATCGACACCAAAACGACCTTGCATTATCACGACGTGTTCGCCTGCGATTTCGCGAATTTTGTATCCTTCTTTGAATTTCATTGTGTTGTCTGGCTATTATATAATTCGCGACAAAGATAGCAAATAAAATGTGATTTTCGAAGAAAATCGCCTTCGATGGTCAAAAAAATAAAATTGTTGAAAACTATTTTTGATAAAGATTTCGCAAAACCGCAAAAAAATCTATCTTTGCAAAGATATTTATATAAATTGGAAATATTATGTTTTCGTTGTTATTCTACATCTGGATTTTTGTCGAACTGACCTTCTTCTTTATCTTGTCGGTTTTGGCTTTGGTAGTGTGCTTTCCGTTCGATAAGCCGCGTCGAGTTGTTCACGAATTGTCGCGTGCGATTTGTATGTGCTTCTGGAAGGTGCCGCCAACGTGGAAGCAGAAGGTTATCGGTTTGGAGAATATCGATAAGTCGAAGAGCTATGTTATTGCAATAAACCACAACTCGATGGCCGACATTATCTCGCTCTACTTCCTGCCGCTCAATTTCCGTTGGGTCAGCAAGCGCGAGGTGTTCCGTATGCCGTATATTGGTCAGTTCCTCTATCTCCACGGCGATATTGCTATCGACCGAGGCCGAGGAGCAGAGTCGATGCGTAAGGTTATCGACGATGGTAAGTTGTGGATTTCGCGAGGCGTTTCGATTGCGATGTTCCCAGAGGGTACGCGCTCCAAAAATGGCGAAATTCAGCGCTTCAAGCAGGGTGCGTTTGCCCTTGCCAAAGAGGCAGGTGTCGAGATTTTGCCTGTTGTGATGGAGGGTACGACGAAGATTTTCCGCCCGAAGAGTTTTCTCTTTAATTGGCGTCATCGTCTGACGGTCAAGGTTTTGCCTCCGATTTCGGTGGAGAAGATTGCTTCGACCGATACGACCGACCTTGCCAACGAGGTGCACGATATTATGGTGGAGACATTGGCGGAGATGCGCAAACAGAATTAAGAATTAAAAATTAAGAACTAAAACTTGGCCAAAGTATTGGCTGGTAATAATGGCAGAATTGATTAAAACACCGGCGACCTACGACGAGGATTCGATAAAGACGCTCACTCCGCGTGAGCACGTTCGTCTGCGCCCCGGTATGTATATCGGCAAACTCGGCGATGGTACTGCCTCCGACGACGGTATCTATGTGTTGATTAAGGAGGTCACCGATAACTCGATTGACGAGTATATGAATGGTTTTGGTAGTCGCGTTGAGATTACCATCGAGGACAATGTAGTGTCGGTGCGCGACTACGGTCGTGGTATTCCGCTCGGA
>JAGBWT010000193.1 GCA_017629615.1 Alistipes sp.
GAGGCAACTGCTCCACAATCGAGTTGCAGATTGTCCGCCACGACTCGCCACCATAGTAGGCCGCCTTCATCTGCTCGGCATAGCACATCGTCAGGCGAGGATAGTGCGAAGCGGCCTCGACATCGGCTGTCGAGAGGTCGCGCACGCCAACGCAGACAACCTTTTCGAGTTGCGGAATCTCCTCCAACATATTGCGGACAACCGACAGATGCGAATAGTCAAAGACGTTGCCACTCGGACGCAAATCGCAATGTGCATCGAACACCAGCACACCCAAATCGGGGTGCAACTCCGACAGAGCCTTCACCGCACCGAACGACACCGAGTGGTCGCCACCGATAACACCTACGCGCTTGCCCTTGTTGGCGAAGTGCCAAACCTGCGCACATACGCTGCTGTTCATCAGGCGGAAGCCATCGTTGATACGATTGATTTTACGGGTAAAGTATTCGCCCGACAAGACACCTCCGTCCTCGACGTGGTCCACAATCTTCGCGGCATCGCCACCCAGATATTGCGAACTCTCCTGAATATCGTAATTCACCTCGGCTGTTGCCACTCGACCCTCAATCGACACTCCGCTCAACACGTCGTAGAGTCCGACCTTTGTCGAGGCGTCGATTATCGCATCGGGAGCATAGGCAGCACCGCTACCATTTGCCGACGTAACAGCCCACGGAACCGACACCAACACAACGTCGGCATCGTCGGTCGAGACGGCATCGCGGAAGTAGTATCCGCCATTGTCGCTGCCACCGAAACCTATTCCAAAATCAAAAAAGTTCTTTAAGCCCATACCACAAAAAACTCTAATTTGCCACAAAAATAGGAAATTATCGCAAATATTCAGCACTCGTTACCGAGTTATTTATATATTTGTGGGGAAAAGTGTGCATTTTTGCGCGACCGAAAACTTTGGAGGGAGAGGTAATCTACTATTTTAGTGTGCTGACCCACCCCCTCTTATCCCCCGCCTCGGGCAGGGGAAGATTGTCCGCCATAAAGGCGGAAACAAAGGAAGTTGCGCACACTGTGCGCATATATTTTACGGGAAAAGTATGCATTTTTGCGCGACGCCTTAACAACAAAACGACCACATTATGAAGATTATTGCCGACCGAGCCATACCGTTTATCGAAGATGTATTGACTCCATACGCCGACGTTATACGCCTCGATGGCGACGCATTTACGGCCGACATTGTGCGCGATGCCGATGCGCTGATAATCCGCACACGCACCAAGTGCAACAAGGCTCTGCTCGAAGGCTCGCGCGTGCAATTTATCGCAACCGCAACCATCGGCTTCGACCATATCGACCTCGACTATTGCCGCACACACAACATAGCCGTAAGCACAGCCGCAGGGTGCAACGCCCGAGGCGTATTACAGTGGGTTTCAGCCGCTTTGGCCCTGCTTGCCCGACGCGACGGGTTCTCGCCCGAGGAGCGCACGCTCGGCATTGTCGGCGTGGGCAACGTTGGCTCGCTCGTCAAGGAGTATGCCGAGGCGTGGGGTTTTCGCACCATCTGCTGCGACCCTCCGCGTGAGGAGCGCGAGAGGCTCGGATTTGTCGATTTGGAGAGCCTACTATCGCAATCCGACATCGTCACGCTCCACGTTCCGCTCGACAGCACGACGCGCCACCTCATCAACCGCACCTCGCTCGCTGCTCTCCGCCACGGAGCGACCATCATCAACGCCTCGCGTGGCGAAGTTGCCTCGACCGAGGCACTATTACGCGACGACCTCACCTGCCTGATTGACGTTTGGGAAAACGAGCCTAATCTCGACCATCGACTTCTCGACAAGGCACTCGTGGCGACAACCCACATCGCAGGATATTCGGCACAAGGCAAGGCCAACGCTTCGGCTTTGAGTATCAGGGCTTTGGCTCGCCATTTCGGGCTACCGCTGACCGATTGGTATCCGAGCGACGTCACCCCATCGCAGCCTCGACCAATCCCTTGGCAGACGATGCTCGACACCATTGCCGACCACTGCGACCTTGCGACCGAGAGCCGCAATTTGAAGGCCAACGCCGACCATTTTGAGGCTATCCGCAACCACTACAACTACCGCGAAGAGTATTTTTAGAAAAAATTTACTACCTTTGCGTTTGGAATAACGACCACTACAATGTTCCGAATACTACGATTTCTAACCCCCGTAATTGGCGCAGAGAGGGCACACGACCTTGCCGTCATACTACTTCGCACACTTGGCTATATCCCTGGTGCAAAGTGGCTTATGCGTAAGTTATACTCGGTAGAAGACCCCTCGTTGGAGCGCGAAGTATTTGGCCTGAAATTCAAGAATCCGATAGGTTTGGCCGCAGGTTTCGACCGCAATGGCGACCTCTTCGATTCGCTTGGTGCGCTCGGTTTCGGTTTTGTCGAAATCGGCACCGTTACCCCACTTCCACAACCTGGCAATCCGAAGCCTCGCCTTTGGCGACTCGACGACGACGGTGCAATACTCAACCGCATAGGTCTTGCGAGCAAAGGCTTGGAGCGTGCAATATCGAATCTCCGCCACGGCCACGAGAATATCATCATCGGTTGCAACATCGGCAAAAATACGATTACTCCGCCCGAAGATGCCCCACAGGACTATCTGCGCGTATTCCGCAACCTCTACCAATATGTAGATTACTTTACGGTAAACGTCAGCTACAACACGACCTTCAAGCAGTACGTTCCACGCACCGAGGAGAGCATACGAAGCATTCTCGAACCACTCTTCGACTTCCGCCGTGGTCAGAATCAGTACCGCCCTATTTTGCTGAAAATATCGCCCGACCTGCCGAACGAGAGTATCGATATGATGACCGACATTATGATTGATACCCCACTCGACGGCATCGTAGCAACCAACTCAACAACCCGCCCTGCCAACCTCAAAACCTCGCCCGAGCGACTGAAACGAATCGGAGCGGGTGCAGTAGGCGGCCGTCCGCTGACCAAACGCTCGATAGAGATTGTCCGCCGCATCTACAAGCGCTCCAACGGCACATATCCGATTATCGGTGTAGGCGGCATTATGACTCCCGAAGATGCAAAGGCGATGCTCGATGCAGGTGCAACACTCGTGCAGGTATTCACAGGCTTTGTGACCAACGGCCCGAACTTTGCGGGCAACATCTGCCGCCACCTTATCGACCAGGCAACCGCAACAGCGACCCCCGAGCAACAAGAGCAATAATAGCTTATGAAATCGACAATCATAACCATTGGCGACGAGATTCTCATCGGTCAGATTCTCGACACCAACTCCCGCCACATTTCGCAACAACTCAACAGCGCAGGCATTGTTGTCGGCGAGCGCACCTCGATTGGCGACGATGCCGAGCAGATTACCGCCACTCTCGACCGAGCCTTACGGCAGTCGCAGGTGGTTATCATCACGGGCGGATTAGGCCCAAC
>JAGBWT010000194.1 GCA_017629615.1 Alistipes sp.
CGACCTTGCGATAGTGTGGTATCGGCGGCCATTGTACTCGTCTACCTCGTAGTAATCGCCGGCAGTTCTGCGTGCCTCCAACGTAGCCCAAGCATTGTGCGTGTCGGGATATGTGTATGCGCCATTATTCATAGCCGTCGCCTTGCTCGAAGCCACAGCCTCGGCGCTTGTGCAATATCCAAACGGACCCGACGAGAAGGCCACAGGGTCGGAGTACTCAAACTCGTTGTTCTTGAAGTTGTCCCACTCGCGTGTTGTCGGCAACTTGTAGCCCGGAGGACACGGGTCGAAGAGTGTCTTTGTGTTGAAGTCGGCCTGACCGTCGGTATGTACCCACGCATATTTGTTCTTGTCGAGGTGTGCGTGCTCGAAGTCGCGGGCAATAATCCACATCGGATACTTGTGGCGATAGGTCTCCACGTCGTTATAGCCACTTATGCTACCGTCGGTTACATTGGCCTTCCACTCGGCAAGTATGCCGAATTTGTCTCTGTTTTGCAGCGTTGCGGTACGGCAGATGCTCCAATCCTCAACGCCTTCGTCTGTCCAATTCCACCAGTTGTTGCCGATACCTCCGCCACCGTGTGTATTAGGGCCGATGAATGGGTCTTTGCGACCAACCTGATAGTAGCAGCCGAATGCCTTATACGAGAGGTCGGCAGCCTCGGCTCCGAGGTTGCGGTCGAGCATATGCCACTCCTCGTTGTTGAGAGCGATGCTTGCACGGGTGTTGGCGAAGCGGAAGTGCGAGTAGTGAGGTTCGGCGAGCCATATATGCCACGACCATACAATCTCCTTCACCGAGTCGTCGTTTTCGCCTGCCTTTTCGTAGAGTGCAATGAGTACGTTGCCTGTTGCGTTGTAGTAGCCCTCTTTGAGGTTGAAGATAATTGTCTTGTCGGCAGCGTTGTATACTACCTCGCATACATCTTCGAAATTCTTACCCTCAAATACCTCACCCGAGGCCCAAAGCCAATCGACATCGTAGTGCTTTGTCGGGTCTATGAGGTTTTGGTTGATGCCCAACTCGGCAAATGAGGTCTTATAAGGCAGGACTCCGTTGCCAGGCGTATCTGCCGAGAAGCTATATGTGCCCGGCGAAGTGATGATATAGGTATTTGCACTATCCTCCGAGTCGAGGTGTGTGATTTCGTCTATCGGCTCTTGGGCGTTGAATGCAATGTCGTACAGACCGCCGGCCTTAATCGAGGTACTCGATATTTTCAGAGAGCGTGTTATCGACTCTGTCGATGACTCGTTGTTGCCGTGGTGTGTGGTGATGTAGGCCGTGAAGTAGAGGCGCGACACATTCTTTGGCTCAAACTCACGAGGGTTGATTGTCAGCAGAACATAGACGCCTGCATCGTCGGCCGAGCCATCTTTGATGTTGTTGTGTCGTTTCAATGGCAACTGCGTATGGAGTTCGCTCGAAACGTGGGTGATACCACCCGTGTTGATTGGCGTGAGCAACTCGCTGCCGTCGATGTATGAGCCGTTGCCAACATAGTCGTAACCCATATGGTAGGTGCCGGCGATATTGGCGCTCTTCTCCTCGCCATTCTCGTCGATATATGTAGCCCTGACGATGACCTTTTTGAGGTAGTAGTTGCCGTTACCGAAGTCGGTGCCTCCCGCAGAGTGCTGACTGCCTGTTACGCGAACTCGCAGATATGCGTTCTCGTGGTGCATATCGAATTTGCCGTGCTTATCCTCGTAGCGCAGGAAGTCGTAGCAGATGCCGTAGCGCGACATCGCCTTCGTACAACCTTGTCGGCCAGTCTCGTGTTCGAGCATAGTTTGCAATGATGGCACGCGATAGACCAGACCGAGTGCGGAGTGGAGATATTCGTGACCATAGTAGGGCTCGCCACTATCCGTACCGCTGTCGTAGTTCTTGGCAATGACCAACGACGAGTTGTAGGGGTAGTATACGAACATATCGAGAGGTCCGTTGTAACCCTCGACCTCCGAATCTTGGTCGTTTGGTGTGACAAATTCGGCATTGAAACCAAAATTGGCCGAATGTGGTGCGCTCTTGTTGATTACACCCTTCACCGAGTTGTTTACCTGCTTGGGCTGCACGTTGAGCAGAAAGACGCCGATAGAGTCGTTGTCGCTCCAATTATAGGTTACTTGTCCGCCAGTAATATCGCCCACCTCCAAACGTGTGTCGGAGGCTGTTGTTGTGTTGCGACTACCCGACGAAATCTCTACGGGGAGCGTTGTGTAGCTGATGGTTTTGGTCGGCACCGAGTTCTCCTCATCAAATCTTGCACACGCACCGAGCGTGAGAGTGAGGAGTGCCAATACTGCGATTATTATGCTTTGGGATTTCATTGTGGTCTTGGGTTTCGTGTGTGCGCTAATCGGTCTAATCTTCGATTTCGAGCGAAAGGTCGCCAAAATCGCCATATTCTCCATTGCCGGAGCCTCCCGACACGAAGAATCCCTCCTCGACAGGGGAGGTGTGTATATCCAAAATAGGAGATATATAAGTTGCTTTTTTCATTGTGCGAGTGCCTTTTAACCTAATCTATACCTATTTATAATCTAATATCGGTGCGCAAAAGTACTAAAAAATAGTTAATTACCTATGTTTAATTATTAATATTTCCGATTTTTTTGTCGCAGATGTCGTTTTGTCGTGAGGCTCGATACAGCCTCGAATAAAAAGAGCGTGCCTAACTAATAGTTAGACACGCCCTCTTTCTGTATATGGCTGACAGCCGATTACATCATACCGCCCATACCTCCGGCAGGCATTGCTGGAAGTGGCTCTTTCGATGGCTTCTCGGCCAAAACGCACTCTGTGGTGAGTAACATCGAGGCAATCGAAGCTGCGTTCTCCAACGCTACGCGCGACACCTTCGTTGGGTCGATGATACCCGCTTTGAGCATATCCTCGTAGCGGTCCTCGCGAGCATTGTAGCCGAAGTGCGGCTCTTTGCTGTCGCGAATCTTATTGACTACAACCGAACCCTCGCCACCTGCATTGGCAACAATCTGGCGCAAAGGCTCTTCGATTGCACGCTTTACGATTTGGATACCCGTTGTCTGGTCCTCGTTTTCGCCCTTCAAGCCCTCCAAGGCCTCGGTCGCGCGGATATATGCCACGCCACCACCGGGAACGATACCCTCCTCGACTGCGGCACGAGTTGCAGCCAAAGCGTCGTCTACACGGTCCTTCTTCTCCTTCATCTCGACCTCGGTTGCAGCACCAACGTAGAGTACCGCTACACCACCAGCGAGCTTCGCAAGGCGCTCCTGCAACTTCTCGCGGTCGTAGTCCGATTTCGAAACCTCAATCGAGGCGCGAATTTGTGCCACGCGAGCCTTGATAGCCTCCTTATCGCCACAGCCATCGACGATGGTTGTATTCTCCTTGTTGAGGGTAACCTTGTCGGCGCAACCGAGCATTTCGAGCGTTGCGTCCTCCATCTTCATACCCTTGTCGGTCGAAATGACGGTAGCACCCGTAAGGATTGCGATGTCTTCGAGCATCTCCTTGCGACGGTCGCCAAAACCCGGGGCCTTGCAGGCAGCGATTTTGAGCGTGCCACGTATGCGGTTTACAACCAAAGCCGAGAGTGCCTCGCCATCGACGTCCTCGGCGATGATAAGCATCGCACGGCCACTCTTTGCAACAGGCTCCAAAACGCCCATCAACTCCTTCATTGTCGAAATCTTCTTGTCGGTGAGCAAGATGTATGGCTGTTCGAGTTCGGCAATCATCTTCTCGGTGTCGGTCATAAAGTATGGCGAAATGTAACCACGGTCGAACTGCATACCCTCGACAACCTCAACGTGAGTGTCGGTACCCTTTGCCTCCTCGACGGTGATAACGCCCTCGTTGTTTACCTTCGACATCGCCTCGGCGATAAGTTTGCCGATGTTGCTGTCGTTGTTTGCCGAGATAGTTGCAACCTGCTCAATCTTGGCGATGTCGTTGCCTACGACCTGCGACTGCTCACGCAACGACTCGATAACCGTTGCAACGGCCTTGTCGATACCGCGCTTCAAATCCATAGGATTTGCACCTGCGGTCACGTTCTTCAAACCGACGCCGATAATCGCCTGTGCAAGTACGGTTGCGGTGGTTGTACCGTCGCCCGCATCGTCGTTGGTCTTCGAAGCAACCTCCTTAACCAACTGCGCGCCCATATTTGCCACAGCGTCCTCCAACTCAACCTCTTTGGCTACCGTAACACCATCTTTTGTAACGTGAGGTGCGCCAAATTTCTTGTCGATAATTACGTTGCGGCCTTTTGGACCGAGAGTAACCTTTACTGCATTTGCCAAAGCATCGACACC
>JAGBWT010000028.1 GCA_017629615.1 Alistipes sp.
ATCCTCGATAAGTCGCTTGCGCGTGAGTCTCTGTCGCGCGACGAGGCCCTTGTGTTGTCGCGCTCGGCTTCGACCTCGGAACTTGCATTTGCTGCCGACCGTCTGCGTGCAGCGGTGGTGCGCGATGCCGATGTTGTGACGTGGCAGATTGACCGTAATATCAATACCACGAATGTCTGTACGTCGGGTTGCCTCTTTTGCAACTTCCACTGTAAGCCCCACCAGCACGACCGCCACTTTATAACTTCGCGCGAGGAGTATTGCGCCAAAATCGACTATATGCTCTCGCTCGGTGGCGACCAGGTGCTTCTGCAAGGAGGTATGCACCCGTCGCTCGGCATCGACTACTACGAGGAGTTGTTTCGTTTTCTCAACCAGCGCTATCCACAGGTGCGCCTCAATGCTCTCGGTGCGCCCGAGGTTGCCCATATCGCCAAGTTGAGTGGTCTGACAACAGCCCGTACATTGGAGCGATTGGTTGAGGCGGGTCTCGACTCGTTGCCGGGTGCCGGTGCCGAGATTTTGGTGGAGCGTGTCCGCAAGGCAATCTCGCCAGCCAAACCGAGTGCCGAGGAGTGGTTGCGAGTGATGCACGAGGCACATTGTATGAATATCCCGACGACGGCGACGATGATGTATGGCCACGTCGAAACACCCGATGAGCGTGTTGAGCATCTGCTTCGTCTGCGCGATTTGCAGGCCCAAGTCCCAAGCGGCAACTATGGTTTTACGGCATTTATTCCGTGGATATTCTGCTCCGCAGGTACGCGTCTCGAAGCGCAGGGTGTCGTGTCGCACTTCTCGCCAACCGAATATCTGCGAGTTGTTGCATTGAGCCGCCTTATATTCAATAACGTAACCAATATCCAAGCCTCGTGGCTCACAGTCGGCAAATCTACCGCCCAAATAGCACTCCATAGCGGAGCCAACGATATGGGCTCGATAATGATTGAGGAGAATGTCGTATCTTCGGCCGGTGCTACCAATCGCTTCGATGCCGAGGGTATTTGTCGGGCAATTCGCGAAGCAGGCTTTGAGCCGAGGTTGAGGAATCAGCTCTACCAATACAGGGAAAATTGATTTGTAGGCAGCATTTGCTGCGTTACGCTCAATCCCCAAACAAAAACAGCCCGAGGCGATTATCCCCGAGCTGTTTGCGTTGTCAGATATTGTTGCTACCTTACTGCAAAGGGAACTCTGCAACAGGGTGCTTGCTTGCGCCATACATCATACTTCTGATGTCGAACTTCGCAACCGTAGCCTTTGCGCCAACGGTTTGGCGAATGGTGTGGAAAGGCTTAATGGTGTGGATAGTGCCTTTGCCACGCGAGATTTGGAACGGAAGCGATGTGTTGTTGCGCAATTCGAGCGTATAGCCCTTCTTCTTGTCGAAATCTACGACGCGGCACGAAATCGAGGCGTGGAAGAATTCGAGCAGCAACTCCTCGTCACCGAAGATGTAGCCTGCCGAATAGGCCAACGTGCGACGCTCCTTCAAAGCCTCGCGAATCGACTCCAATGTACACTCCTCGGCCAAGACGAAGGTCATATTGCGCAGGTGGCCCACGCGGTCAAAAATCCAAGCGGTAGGCGAGTGAATATCGGTTGTCGAAGCGACAAAGATGTTGTCCTCCTTGGCACGCGAAACAACCTTTGGATATATCTGACGGCCATTTACAACCTCGATACCGTCAATCAGACCCTCTTGGTAGATTTGTTGCTCAAACTCGGTCTTGTCGCAGCTTGTGCGCCTCCAACCCGGGTGGTTGTGCATAATGAGCGCACCCTGCTTCTTCGCGTTACGCATTGCTTGTGCAGGGTCTGGGTCGTAGATTGCGTTGTTGTCGGTCGTAAAGAGTGCGTTGTAGTGGCCAATCTTCACAGGCTCACGCGTAATTTCGATTGAAGGAATAACGAGTACGCCCCACTTCTTGGCAGCCTTTTGCGCCTCCTGAACCGAGTAGTTGAGGTTTACGAGAATGCCTCGCTCGGTTGCAGGCTTGGTGATGATGCGGTCGTTCTCCGACTTCAATGGCTCGCCACCCGTATAGCCGCGCAAGAATTGGAGTGCAAGTTGTTCGATGCGACGATACTCCATATGGTCGGTGATGGCGATGATGTCGAGGCCGTCCCAATATGCCTCCTCGATGCGGTAGGCAGGGGTCATAGCACCGTCCGAGTAGATAGTATGGACGTGGAGGTCGGCCTTGTAGATGTTGTAGCCATTGACCTTCTTTGGAAGTACAATCTCTTGACGCAATGTTGCCGAACTGAGGTCGGTCGTCATAATGTCGGGATTGTATTGCGCCGATGCACAGAGTGGTACGAGGGCGCAAAGTGCTAACAGAATTCGTTTCATAGTTTATTAGGTTTTAATTATCTTTTTTGTCTATTTGTCGAAGAGTGTATTGAGCGCTTTGGCAAGGCGATACCCTGCCTTCTGCATCAAATCCTCGCCAAACGGAAGTTGACTATCCACCCACTTCTGGTCGAGTATGTCGCCCTCCTTAACGGTCTTGATGGTCGGGCGCACGTCGCGCGCTGCGGCCTCGAACCACTCCTGCGCCCAGCCTTTGGTAATCTTGCGTTGCTGCTTTGGAGAGAGGGTGTTGAGCATATCGGCATAGGCCTTGTACTGCGCAGGCTTCAACTTGCGACCACGGCCTGCTACGCCCGAGTCCCAAACCTTGTGGTATTGGGTGCGTTTGCCGAAGAACGTCACATCGAACTTGCCACTGTTGTTGCAATCAGTGTAGCGCACGTGGACAGGGCAGTGGTAGTCGGGAATGATATGCACGATACACTTGATGGCATTGAGCACGGTCGAGTCGGAGAGCTTCTCACGCTCCTTCAACAACTCCGTAAAGTAGTTCATTGCCGTAACGCCATCGCGACCCTTGCGATGCTCATCGCGAACCGATTGAGGCGACTTGCAGTTTGGGTTGGCTATCGAGGCGTGCCAGCCACGAAACTCTGTTTTGTATGGCTCTTGCTTGGCCACTTCGTCCAAGAATAGCGAGTAGTCGGCCAATGGCGTACCCTTCGTATAACGCTCGATGTTGGCTTTGGCCTTTGGTGTGAGGTTGCGCTCGGCAATCTCGGCTATGGTGCGGTGGCAGAGGCGACCCCAGCCATAGGCATTGCCACAGATAAGGAGTGCGAGTGCAACGACGATAAATGTGCGTAACTGTTTCATTGTATATGGTATAAAATGTGACTATTTGCCGAAGCTGTCGTTAATAACTTTGGCCATACGCAGACCTGCGCGGATAATGTATTCGTCGGCCAACTCGCTAAATTCTTGTAATTGAGGGAGCGTTATTTTCGAGAGTTCCTCCTTTGGCGTACCCTTTGGTTTGCGCGGTACAGCGTCGTAGATTGGGCGAGCTGCGGCGCAAACGTCGATAAGCCAATCCTCGATATTGCCGGCCGTTACGCGGTCGATATACTCTTGCGTCAGGCCCTGATTGAGCGAGTGCGCAAAGTCCATATAGCCATACGACGAGTGGAAGTGGCGTACAACGTAGGTATCCCAAACAGTGTGGTACGACATTACGCTGCCGTTGATATAGACCACGTCGTAGTGGGTGTTGGTTTTCTTCTTCTTTGGACTTTCGCGCAAGAAGTAGGTGTGACCCGGGCAGTGGAAGTCGCCCATAACGTGTACGAGGTGGTAGATTCGCTTTTTGAGTGTCGAATCTGGCAGGTCGCGGTAGTGCGAGAGCGCCTCGATGGTTGCGCTAATCTCCTTGATACCGTCACCGATAGGTCGGCCCGTATCGGGGTCGTTGTACGACGAGTGGCGGTAAGGGAGTTCGGGGCGGTGGTTGTCCATATACGAAGCGTAGTATACGATTGAGCGGCCACCGATTGCAGCTTCGATGTTGGCTTTGGCCTTTGGCGTGAGGTTTAGCTCGGCGATGTAGGCGATTGTCGAGTGTACGTCGCGACCCCAACCAAGTGCGTTGTAGGTGGTTGTAGCGGCGAGCATTGCCACGAGGGCGGTTACTATTATGCGTTTCATAGTTCTGTCTCTAAAAATAGGCGTTATTTAATCTTGACCTTTGGCTGCGATGCGTCGAACAGACCATTGAGCAGTGCTGCGAGGCGATAGCCTGCAACGCCGATGTGGTCGGTTGCGAGCGGATAGATGTTGTTGTGCCACAAACGGTACTCATCTTTGCCGAAGCGGTGCTCGTTGTACATCAGGTCGTACATCGGACGATAGAGCGCAGCGTTGCTCTCAACCCATTTTGTGAGTGAGCCTGCTGTTACGCGAGCCTTCTCGTCGGCCGAGAGGCGCGAGAGTTGGTGTACAAACTCATTGCTCTTCCAAGTGAAAGTCGATGTTATGGCTTCGCTCTCCCAATACTTCATATAGTTGCGAGGCTTCTTCTCCTTGTTGTAGTAGTATTTGTAGGAGCGATGCTCGATTCGGTCCTCAAATACATAGTGCGAAGCGCAGTGCAGGTCGCCAACGATATAGACGATGTAGCGAATGTTGTCGGCTATCTCCTTTGCGCTCAACTTCTCGCGCGATTCGAGAGCCGTTACAGCCTTGCAGAGTGCATCGAATGCCTTGGCCGAGGCGATGGCTTCGACTTGCGACTTTGCAGCCTTCTTGGCAGCGATGATTTTGCCTTTGGCCGTCAGCGGTACGTTGTGATAGTTGCGGACGTGGGCATACTCTTTGCCCTTTGCAACGTCGTCGAGCCACTGTGCATCGTAGATTATCGAGTAGCCGCCGAGAGCTTTTGCCAACTCGGTGCGGGCAACGTCGGTCAGATTGTCGTGGGCTACCGAAGCGACAGCCGTATGAAGTGCGCCGTCCCAAGCCTGTGCGCTGTGGCAGAGGGCGAGGGCTGCGATAAGTGACAATAACTTTTTCATAGTCGTAGGGGTTGGTTTATTTGTCGAAAATTGTGTTTAGAATCTTCGCCAAGCGATAACCTGCAAGCGCAAATTGATAGTCGGCAAGTCGTATCGCCTCGTTGAAGTAGTTGATGTTGGTCAGTTTGCGGTTTTCGGGCATCATCTCGACAACCTTGTCCGAGAGTGCGGTGGTCTCGACGTGCCATTGGTCGGGGTCGCCCTTCTGCATCTGGGCAATCTGCTCCGGTGAGTCGATGTCGAGCAACTCGGCAAGCGACATAGGGGAGTGGCCCTTGTGCTTGATTGCTACGACGTGGCCGTCCCAC
>JAGBWT010000195.1 GCA_017629615.1 Alistipes sp.
CGTGCTTGCCAACTGAATCTCGTCGAGAGTCATACCCACGGCAACTTTGGCCGTTACGCGAGCGATAGGGTAGCCGCTGGCCTTCGATGCGAGGGCCGATGAACGCGAAACACGCGGATTAACCTCGATGATATAGTATTTGAACGAGAGAGGGTCGAGCGCAAACTGTACGTTACAACCACCCTCGATTTTCAGTGCGCGAATCAGACGCAAAGCACTGTCGCGCAACATCTGGAACTCTTTGTTGGTAAGGGTCTGCGCTGGTGCTACGACAATCGAGTCGCCTGTGTGTATGCCGACAGGGTCTACGTTCTCCATACTACAAATGGCGATAGCCGTGTCGTTTTTGTCGCGCATTACCTCGAACTCAATCTCCTTGTAGCCCTTGATGCTCTTTTCGACCAATACCTGATGTACGGGCGAAATGGCTAATGCGTTACGCATCATCTCGCGCAACTCCTGCTCATTGTCGGCAAAACCGCCACCCGAGCCTCCAAGAGTGAAGGCAGGACGCAAAACTACGGGGTAGGTAATCTTTTCGGCAACCTTTACGGCCTCCTCGACCGAATAGACAATCTCCGAAGGAATAACCGGCTCGCCGAGGCTTATGCACAACTCCTTGAAGAGCTCGCGGTCTTCGGCTTGCTCGATACTGCGGAACGACGTTCCGAGAATCTCGACCTGACACTCCTCCAAGATGCCCTTCTTGGCCAACTGTACAGCCAAGTTAAGGCCCGTCTGGCCACCAAGACCAGGTACGATAGCGTCGGGACGCTCGTAGCGAATAATCTTTGCTACATACTCCAATTTGAGAGGCTCCATATAGACCTTGTCGGCAATAAACGTGTCGGTCATAATGGTAGCAGGGTTGGAATTGACGAGGATAACCTCATAGCCCTCCTCTTTGAGAGCAAGGCAGGCCTGTGTACCTGCGTAGTCAAATTCGGCAGCCTGACCGATTACGATAGGGCCGGAGCCGATGACCAAAACCTTCTTTATATCTGTTCTTTTAGGCATGTTTGTTCTCCTCCATCAATTTGATAAATTTGTCGAAAAGCGATATATTGTCGTTGGAACCCGGTGCGCCCTCTGGGTGGAACTGCACCGAGAAAATCTTGTCGTGACGATACTCTACACCGGCAATGCTCTGCTCCAAAATGTCCTCGTGGGTGATGTTGAGAGGCGTGCTTTCGAGCGATGTGCGGTCGATTGTAAAGTGGTTGTCGATGGCTGCTGTACGGATATGACCCGTAAGCGTATTGCGGATAGGGTGGCTGCCGGCCTTGCTGTAACTATGCTCTGTGCAGGTTGCACCATAGGCGAGAGCAATGAGTTGGTGGCCGAGGCTGATACCGAAGATTGGCAGACGCGAACGAAGAGCCTTAATCAACTCGACAACTTGTGGTAGGTCGTTAGGGTTGCTTGGGCCGTTCGAAATCAATATGCCATCGGGGTTGAATGCCAAAATATCCTCGATAGGTGTGTTGTAAGGAACAATGACTACGTTGCAACCACGAGCGTTGAGAGCTGCTACGGTGTTGAGTTTGATGCCACAGTCGATAGCAACAACATCGTATTTGTGGTTTGGTGTACGCGAATACCAACGTTTGCGACAACTAACTCGGTCGATGATGTTGTGGTTGTCGGGACAGTTGGCAATCATTTGCAGAGCCTCTTCGGTCGTAGTGTCGAGCGATACGATTGCGGCTTTGCGGCAGCAATTATCGCGGATAACACGGGTAATCATACGGGTGTCAACGCCGTAGATGCCAGGTATGGAGCACTCTTCCATAACCTCGTTGATGGTCTTCGTGTAACGGAAGTTGCTTGGCGTGTCGCAATACTCGCGGACAACCAGGCCTCCGATACCTACCGACTTGGATTCGAAATCCTCGTCGTTGATACCGTAGTTGCCGATTGTCGGATAGGTCATCACTACGATTTGATTGGTTGTCGATGGGTCGGAGATAATCTCTTGGTAACCCACAACCGATGAGTTGAAAGAAATCTCGCATACGGCATTGTTGTTGGCGCCAAATCCATAGCCAACAAATTCACGGCCGTTGTCGAGAACTAATTTTTTGTCGGGTTGTTTCATCATTGTATATAGTTTCTATTCATTCCAAACTTTAACGCCTCCAACGAGTGTGGTACGGCAACGACCCCAGACCTCCATACCTTCGAAAGGTGTGGCACGACCAGCCGAATGGAAGGTGGTGCTGTCGATGCGATATGGGGTTGTGATGTCGAATATCGCGATGTCGGCACGTTCGCCTATGCGCAAACCTCCGCCAAGGCGGAATATGCGGCGAGGGTTGTCACACATCAGCTCGATAGCTCGCTCGATGGTGATTATACCCGTGCGGACAAGGTGGGTATATATGACTGCAAACGAGGTCTCTAATCCGACAACACCCATTGCACTACCCTCCAAACCGCGCGATTTCTCTTCAGCTGTATGTGGTGCGTGGTCGGTTGCAATGACCTCGATTGTTCCGTCTTGGATACCACGAATTAGTGCTTCGCGGTCACTCTTTGAACGGATTGGCGGATTCATCTTGAAGCGACCCTCCTCTTTCAAATCTTCGTCGCAGAGGACAAGGTAGTGAGGTCCGGTCTCTCCGCTTACATTGAGTCCGCGAGCCTTACCTCGACGCAGTGCTTCAACACTTTCGGCAGCCGACATATGGCATATATGATAACGGCAACCTGTCTTTGCAACCAGCTCCATGTCGCGAACGATTGGCCCCCATTCACTCTCGGAACAGATGCCTCGATGGTTGTGCTGTTGGGCATATTCGCCATCGTGGATATAGCCTCCGTGTAGCAGACTCTCGTCTTCGCAGTGGGCGGCTAAAATGGTGTCGGTTGCGGCTATGCGACGCATTGCTTCGAGCATAATCGCCTCGTCTTGTACGCCACTGCCGTCGTCGGAAAATGCGACAGCCGACCCCTTTAATGCCTCAATATCGACAATCTCTCGACCGGCACGATTGAGTGTGATGGCCGCATAAGGTCGTACCTCGACAACAGCCTGCTCGTCGATGAGTTGTTGCTCTATGGCGAGGTTATCGACAGTGTCGGGCGCAGGGTTAAGATTTGGCATTGCACATACGGTTGTTACGCCTCCGTGAGCTGCTGCACGAGTTCCCGAGGCGATGGTCTCTTTGGCCGAAAAGCCAGGCTCGCGCAGATGAACGTGTACATCGGCTAAACCGTATGTTACTACGCAACCTTTGGCGTCGATAATTTCGACCTCTGCATCGACCTCTATATGGTTGGCAATGGCAGCAATGCGACCCTCTCTGATAAGGAGGTCACCCTGCATTGAACGGCCTTCGGCTACAAGTAAGCCGTTGCGTATTAGTATGTCGGTTGTGTTGGTCATCGTAGTTATAAAAAACAGGCGACCCGATAAGGCCGCCTGATAATTAAACAATTATATTTGCGATATAAACTCGATTAACGCCAATAACAAAACAGTAAGGTTGCTGAAAATCTCGACCTCCACCGACCAAAATCGGCTTGCGCTTCGATGCTATGTTTTGCAATGTTTGATTCATTACTGTTTTGATTTGGGCAAAGATATGAATTTTTGTCCTAATCGCAAATAGTTTACGGCCTTTTTGGTGAATTATCGCGGTAAAACCTCAATTTTTAGTTTTGCATAGGCTCTTTCGGCTTTGGCGAGTGCGGCTTCGATGGTTTGGTCGGTTGCCAAGATGACACCGAAACGACGATGTCCGACTACCTCCGGCTTACCGAACAAGCGGATTTGTACACCCTCTTCGGATAGCACCTCGTCGAGATTGCCAAATTCGACTTTGTCGCTATCGCCCTCGACGACGATGGCCTTCGATGCGCTTGCGCCAAAGAAACGAACCGATGGGATTGGCAGACCAAGCAGAGCACGAGCGTGAAGAGCAAACTCCGACAAGTCTTGCGAAATCATTGTAACCATACCGGTATCGTGCGGACGAGGCGAAACCTCGCTGAATATCACTTTGTCACCCTTGATAAACATCTCGACACCGAATATGCCGTAGCCGCCAAGTGCGTCTGTGATTTTGCAGGCAATCTCACCTGCGCGCTCACGGGCCAATACGCTCATAGGTTGTGGCTGCCACGATTCGCGATAGTCGCCATCGACCTGATGGTGTCCGATTGGCTCCAAGAGTGTGGTGCCGCCACTATGGCGAACTGTGAGCAGTGTGATTTCGTAGTCGAAATCAACAAAACGCTCTACAATAACACGTCCTGCACCTGCACGACCTCCCTCTTGGGCGATATGCCAAGCTTTGTCGATGTCCTCTTCGCATTTGATGGTGCTTTGACCGTGACCCGACGAACTCATAATCGGCTTAACAACGCAAGGAATGCCGATTTCGGCAACAGCCTCTTTGAACTCCTGTTCGGTCTCGGCAAAGCGATAGGCCGAAGTTGGCAGACCCAACTCCTCGGCAGCCAAGCGACGGATACCCTCGCGGTTCATTGTAAGCCAAGCAGCTTTTGCGGTTGGAGTGACGTTGAAGCCCTCCTTTTCCAACTCTACGAGCGTTGGGGTAGCGATAGCCTCAACCTCGGGGATAATATGGTCGGGTTGCTCGGTCTCGATAATTTGACGCAGACGCTCGCCGTCGAGCATCGAGAGCGTGTAACTCTTATGGGCAACCTGCATCGCAGGGGCGTCGGCATAGCGGTCGAGAGC
>JAGBWT010000196.1 GCA_017629615.1 Alistipes sp.
GCCAAACCGATACGGTCGGAGTCGGGGTCGGTAGCCATCGCAAGGTCGGCCTGCTCACGCTCCGCAAGGTCAATAGCCATCTTCATCGTAGGACGATTCTCCGGATTTGGCGACTCTACGGTAGGGAAGTTACCGTCAAGCACCGTCTGCTCCGCCACCGAGATAACGTTGGTAAAGCCAAAGTTTTTGAGCGATGCAGGGGTAAGGCGCACACCCGCACCGTGAAGTGGGGTATAGATAATCTTCATATCGTGGTAGCGAGCCACACTCTCGGCCGAGAGTTGCAACTGCTTGATTGCCGCGAGATACTTCTCGTCGAAAGCCTCGTCGAGGATTGTGATATTCTCGGCATTGAGGCCCGTCAACACCTGCGACACCTCGGTAATCTTCTCTACCTCTTTAATAATATTGGTATCGTGCGGAGCAGTCACCTGCGAACCGTCACTCCAATAGGCCTTGTAGCCATTGTACTCCTTCGGATTGTGCGAAGCAGTAACCATCACACCCGACTGGCAACCAAGTTCGCGAATTGCAAACGAGAGTTCGGGCGTTGGGCGCAAAGCGTCGAAGAGATAGACGCGGAAGCCGTTAGAAGCAAAGATGTCGGCCACTCGCTCGGCAAAGGTGCGCGAGTTGTTACGCGAATCGTGAGCAACAGCCACCTTAATCTCCTCACCTGGGAAATTGATTTTCAAATAATTAGCCAAGCCCTGTGTTGCAAAACCGACGGTATAGACATTCATACGGTTGGTGCCGACACCCATAATGCCACGCAGACCGCCCGTACCAAATTCGAGGTCCTTATAGAAACTCTCAACCAGCTCCTTCGGGTTAGTCTCGATAAGGTTACGCACCTCGGCTTTCGACTGCTCATCGTAATCGCCGTCGAGCCATTTCTGAGCCTTGCTCATTACCAATTCATCTAAATTAGCCATAGTTTTCAGTTATTAGTTTTACTTATGTTTATTTTTTGTTCTATTCTTAATTTCTCTAATTGCAAATATACAAAATTATTTCCGATTATTCACAATCAGCGAGTTAAAATCGTCACTCAAAATAAAGTTTCTCACCCTATAACATAAAAAAGATAATAAACAATAGAGAGACCATTTTTTTTAATATAAATTTATTCACAACTTTGCATTGTCAAACGAAGAGCCTTCGAGGCAACACCCTGCGACAATAACCCAAATTTATACAACAACACTCTGACTATCAATACGATGCTAACTACTTCGGTAACATACAAAGACGCTTGGCAAAACTGTTTAAGCCAAATCAAGGCCCAAACCCCGGCAGACGAGTTCGCCAAATGGTTTCTCCCTATCATTCCGCTGGAATTTGATGGGTCGCGCCTTCGTCTTCGCGTGCCGAACAAAAACTTCGTAGACCAAATCGAGGGCAACTATATTCGCATCTTGCGTCCGCTCATCGCCGAGATGTTCGGTCAGCAAACGCGCATCAGCTACGCCGTACCAAAGAGCGACCCGCAGGCTGCAATACCTTCGGAGTCGAACGAAGCAACAGCAGCGCCAACAGCCAATGCGCAACTCGACGCCTCAAAGATACGAAATCCTTTTATAATTCCAGGCATCGCGCAAAAAATGCGCATCGACCCACAACTCAACAAGGCCTACACCTTTGCAACCTTTGTCGAGGGTGAGTGCAACCGCCTGGTTCGCTCAGCGAGTATGTCGGTAGCAGTTACGCCCGGTAGCAACACCCCGTTCAACCCTTTATATATATATGGTGACTCGGGCTTGGGTAA
Source organism: Alistipes sp. (assembly GCA_017629615.1). The sequence continues at coordinate 1,769 of JAGBWT010000196.1, forward strand.
GACCCACGTTGCACAAGCCATCGGTAACGAAATCAGCCTCCGCCACCCCGAGTTGCAGGTGCTATATGTGCCGATGAGCAAATTCCAGGCCCAATATCAGGCTGCAACCATCAACAAAGACGTTCCAAACTTTATCCACTTCTACCAAATGGTCGATGTGTTGATTTTGGACGATATTCAGGAGTTGTCGGGTAAGCCAGGCACGCAGTCGGCTTTCTTCAACATCTTCAACCACTTGCAGATGTCGGGTAAGCAGCTGGTACTTATCTCCGACAAGCCACCCGTTGAGTTGAAGGATATCGAGGAGCGTCTGCTCACTCGCTTCAAGTGGGGTCTGTCAGCACAAATCCATACGCCCGACCACCAAACCAAGATTAAGATTATCCAGTCGAAAGCGGCCTTATTGAGTGCCGAAATTCCAGACGAGGTATCGCTCTACCTTGCCGACAATATCTCGGCCAACGTGCGCGAAATCGAGGGCGCAATATCGTCGCTCATCGCCAACACCTCGTTTATGGGTAAGCGCATCACCATATCGCTCGCAAAGGATATTCTCAAAGGCTACATCTCGCTCTATCAGAAGGAGATAACCATCGAACACATACTCGACGTTGTATGCCGCGAGATGAACGTAGAGCGTTCGCGACTCGAATCGTCGGAGCGCACTCGCGAGGTAGCCATAGCACGCCAGTTGGCGATGTACCTGGCCAAGCAACATACCAAGATGCCTCTGACAGCTATCGGTGCAGCCATCGGCAACCGCAACCACGCCACCGTTCTGCACTCGTGCAAGACCATCTCCAACCTGATGGATACCGACAAGACATTCCGCACACAGGTCGAGGAGATTGAGAAATATGTTGCGGCATAATGCCGACCAACAATAGAACAATTACACGATTACATCCCCCGTAATCGTGTAATTTTGTTTTATGGCAACGCATAAAACATTGCAGACTACCTCTTTCTAAAATTTTTACTATCTTTGCGCTATGGACCAGCCAAAGCTCGAACGAATGTTGCGACTGATGAAGTTGCTGACTGCCAATGTCGAATACTCGGTAGACGACCTTGCGGAGCGACTCTCAATGTCGCGTCGCACCATATACCGCTATATCGACACATTCCGCGAGGCGGGTTTTGTCGTTAAAAAACGAGGCAACTTTATCCGCCTCGATAAGGCTTCGCCCCACTTTAAAGACATCTCGCAACTCGTCCATTTCACCGAAGAGGAGGCCGTAATCCTGCGTCGTGCAATCGAGAGCATCGACGACACCAACACTCTGAAACTCAACCTCAAACGCAAACTATACTCGGTCTACGACAGCCGTACATTGGCCGACACGATAGTCAAAGGTCACAACGCGACCAACGTCCACGCTCTTATCGACGCCATCGAGAACCAGCAGTGCGTCGTACTGCGCAACTACCAATCGTCGCACGCCACAAGCGACCGCAAAGTTGAGCCTTTTGCGCTAACGACCAACTACATAGGCGTTTGGTGCTACGACCACACAAAGGGCGATTGTCGCCTCTTCAAAACGGCTCGCATCGACAGGGTAGAGGCCACCAACGAGCCTTGGAGTCACCAGTCGCTACACAAAGCGCAATTTACGGATATCTTCCGCTTCAACTGTGACGATAACCACAAACAGCACGTCACACTCCGACTCGGCCCACTGGCACACAATCTGCTTTTGGAGGAGTATCCGCTTGCCGAGCGCGACATCACAACCGACAGCAACGGGCGCATAACGCTCTCGACTGATATTGCCGATATGCGCGGAGTAGGTCGTTTCGTCATCGGTTTGCTCGACGACATAGAGATTATTGACTCGCCTGAACTTGTGGAATATATACGCAATTACATAAACAAAAACTTAAAATAAACAGTAGCAATGATTTTGAACAAAGCATTAAAGATTTTCATCGCATCGTGTCTGCTCTTTGGTGCGCTCTCACTCGCCTCTTGCGGCGAGGATAAGACCCTGCCAAACGACAACCCCAACACCGAGAATAACGGCGGTAATACCGGCGACGAAGGTGGCGACAATGGCGGTAACGAAGGCAACGAGGGAGACAACGAAGGAGGCAACAATGGCGGAAACGAAGGTGGTGAAAACGAAGGTGGTGAAAACGAAGGTGGCGAAGGCGACAACCCAACCCCAACACCACCGGTAGAGTGGGGCGACGAGCGCGCCTATGTATTCGATATGGAGTCGCTACCCGAAATTCATATCAGCGTACCTCTCGACGAGTGGAATCGTCTGCTCGACGAGTACGACCGCAACCCAAACACTGCCGAATATATCCACTGCGACACCAAGATTTGGCTCAAAGGCACAACCTACACCATCAAAGATGCAGGTCTGCGTCTGCGCGGCAACACATCGCGTCGCCGTCCCGAGGCGGGCAACAGCCACCACGTAGCCAACAAAGCCGATTGGCAGCACTGCCACTTTATGCTCAACCTGCGCAAGTATGTTAAGGACGACGAACACTCGCTGCGCGGAGTGCGTAAAATCCACCTCAAATGGTTTAAGGACGACCCTGCATACTGCCGCGAAATTTACAGCTATGACCTCTTCCGTCGCTTTGGCGTATGGACAGCAGCCGAGAGTTCGTACTGCCGTCTGTGGGTTCACGTCGAGGGCGATACCAACGAGGCTTACTATGGCGTATATGGTATGTACGAGTCTATCGACGACCGCTTCCTTAAATGGCGCAAGGATAAGTTCGAGAACCACAAGGGCTACCTCTGGAAGTGCGCCTGGGGTGCATCGCTCAACTACGACCGCGACCGCAACTGCAATATCGGCTACGACGATGGCTACGACCACGTCTACGAACTCAAAGAGGCCGAAGAATCCGACCTGCCTAACGCAAAGGCCCAACTCCTGCACTTTATGAAGCAGTTGCGCGACCTGCAAGGCACTGCTCTGCACGATTGGCTCGGTCAGACCATCGACATCGAGTTGCTGCTGCGCACCTATGCCACAAATGTTGTGCTCGGTATGTGGGACGACTATTGGAATAATATGAACAACTACTACATCTATTTCAACTCGACCGACACCTCGAACTACAAGTTCTACTTCCTCCCATACGACTACGACAACACGCTCGGCACGTCTAACAACTGTGGCGTACAGAGCGATGCTGCACGTCACGACCCACTTAATTGGGGCGATACGAACACCTCGCCACTTATCGGCAAGATTTTGCAGTTCAGCGACTACCGCAAGATTTACGTCGATGCCCTGAACGAACTCTGCGCCTCGTCGGGCCCATTCTACTACACCACATCTATCGCGCGTATCAAGCAGTGGCACGCCCTTATCGGCAACTACATCGACAACGACACAGGCGAAGACACCCGTATCAAGGACCGACCTGCATCGTGGGGCAACCACTACGAATACCGCCTTTGGGAGGTAACCGAGGCAAGCGGCTCGTACCCTAACTACTTCCGCGTAAAGGCCGCCTCTATCCCAAGGCAGTAACCAAAGCGGGGAGCAGTCCCGCAACACATACGGCCCTCGCGGTCAATTACAAAATTACACGATTACACACTTCTGTAATCGTGTAATTTTTTAATTACCCCCTAAACTATTTTCTCACTTTTTTTGATGATTTTTATTTTGTGTCACAACTTGTCACAAAACACCCCTTACTTTGCACCCAGAAACAAATAACAAAACACAAATAAACCTTAAAAACTTTACAACTATGGGAGCAAGTTACACTATCCGATGCAAACACTGCAACACCGAATTTCTGCACATTGCAGGCAACGATTTTGGCGCAATACGTTCGTGCGTAGGATGCGAATGTCACGTCGAGACCGAGGTCGCCATACGCTGTCCTGCCTGTATGCGTCGCATCAACAACACCGAAGAGGAGTTCAACTCGCAGATTGTAGGGAGCTTCACTTGGGGTTAATCGAGGCGTAGCAATCAAAAAAATCACAAAAACAGCACTTTTTATAAAAAAAATAACTAACTTTGAGGAGAAGTTTGCTTTTTGCAAACAAGCGACGGGTGGTCTGGGCCTCACTTCGCAAGAGTACCAAGAAGTTACAATAGGGTAGAAACTATGGTATTTTGCATTTTGGTATTCTTGGTGATGATGGCCAACAGCTTCGGCACAATGTGCGGAGGCTCCGATAAATGGAGCAAATAGACAAACGACACAAGTTGAATATAAATAAAACTAAATAACTATGAGCGAAACAACACAGAGCGCCGAAAAGATGAAGGTCTTGAAGGCGGTAATGGCAAAAATCGAGAAGGACTTTGGTAAAGGCTCGATTATGCAGATGTCAAACGACAACATCGAAAGCGTACCGGTTATCCCAACCGGCTCGGTAACCCTCGATATGGCTCTCGGCGTAGGTGGCTACCCAAAGGGCCGTGTAATTGAAATCTATGGTCCCGAATCGTCGGGTAAAACAACTCTCGCAATCCACGCAATTGCCGAGGCACAGAAGCAGGGCGGTATCGCTGCCTTCATCGACGCAGAGCACGCATTCGACAGTTTCTATGCACAGAAACTCGGTGTCGATGTCGAAAACCTGCTCGTATCGCAACCCGACAACGGAGAGCAAGCGCTCGAAATTGCCGATTCGCTGATTCGTTCGAGCGCAATCGACATCATCGTCATCGACTCGGTTGCGGCTCTTACGCCAAAGGCCGAAATCGAGGGCGAGATGGGCGACTCGAAGATGGGTTTGCAGGCTCGACTGATGTCGCAAGCCTTGCGCAAGCTCACAGCATCGATTGCCAAGACCAAGACTGTCTGCATCTTCATCAACCAGCTGCGCGACAAGATTGGCGTCGTATATGGCAATCCAGAGACCACAACAGGTGGTAATGCACTGAAATTCTACGCCAGCGTGCGTATCGATATCCGTCGTACCTCGATTATCAAGGACGGTGACGAGCAGCTCGGTACCCGTACAAAGGTCAAGGTCGTAAAGAACAAGGTTGCACCTCCATTCAAAAAGGCCGAGTTCGACATTATGTTCGGCGAGGGTATATCGAAGGTTGGCGAGATTATTGACCTTGCAGTAGACTACGAGGTTATCCGCAAGGCCGGTTCGTGGTTCTCCTACGGAGAGAAGAAAATCGGACAAGGTCGCGATGCCGTCAAAGAGTTGCTGTCCAACGACAAGGCTCTGCTCGACGAAATCGAGGCAAAGGTTCGCGAAGCGATGAACGCCAACAAATAACAACCATTATGGACTACGACGATAGAGATGAACAACTCATAGAGGAGGCGTGGAGTGACCTGCTCGCCTCGTGTACCAAGATTTGTCGCGGAGACGATGATTGGGACTTCATCAAACGAGCCTTCTTCCTCGCGAAGGAGGCTCACCAGGGGGTAAGACGCCGTTCGGGCGAGCCTTACCTTCTGCACCCTATCGCCGTAGCCAAAATTGTTGTCGATGAGATTGGCCTCGGAGTAAAGTCGGTCGTCGCAGCCCTCTTGCACGACGTCGTGGAGGATACCGACTACACGGTCGAGGATATGGAGCGCATATTCGGCCACAAGATAGCCTCGATGGTCGATGGACTGACCAAGATGTCGGGAGTATTCAACGCCGACACATCGGCCCAAGCCGAATATTTCCGCAAGGTACTGCTAACGCTCTCGGACGATGTGCGAGTGATACTCATCAAGATAGCCGACCGTCTGCACAATATGCGCACGCTCGGCTTTATGCCACGCGACAAGCAGATTAAGATTACAGGCGAAACTATCCACCTCTTTGCCCCTTTGGCCTATCGTCTCGGCCTCTTCCCTATAAAGAGTGAGCTCGAAGACCTCTGTATGAAACACCGTTTCCCGGGGGAGTATGAGGAGATTTCGCGCAAAATCGAGCAGTCGAAGAGCGAGCGCCAAGAGTATATCGACAAGTTCTGCGCCCCAATCATCGAGGTTCTCGACCGCTACAACATCAAGTACGAGATTTCGGGCCGCGTAAAGAGCGTCTACTCGATATGGACCAAGATGCAGCGCAAGCAAATCCCATTCGAGGAGATTTACGACCTATTTGCCATTCGCATCGTATTCCAGGCGACACCGTTCCCTTCGGAGAAGACGCAATGCTGGCAGATATACTCCTCGATAACCGACCTCTATGCTCCCAAACCCGACCGCCTGCGCGACTGGATTTCGATGCCGAAAGCCAATGGTTACGAAGCCCTGCACTCGACAGTTATGGGCCCAAATGGCGTGTGGGTAGAGGTACAGATTCGCACACAGCGTATGGAGGAGATTGCCGACCACGGATTTGCAGCCCACTGGAAATACAAGCGCGCAACACTTTCACAAAACGAGGACGCATTCGACAGCTGGCTCAACAAGATTCGCGAGGCCCTGAATGGCCCGACGGAGAATGCTGTTGAGTTCCTGGACAACTTTAAGTTATCGCTATACACGTCTGAAATTATTGTATTTACACCAAAGGGCGAACAGCGCTCACTACCATTTGGTGCAACCGCATTGGACTTCGCCTACGACATTCACACCAAGATAGGTAACAAGGCCATAGGCGCCAAAATCAACCACAAAATTGAGCCTGTCACCAAGCAGATAAACTCGGGCGACCAGATAGAGATTATCACTGCCGAGGGAGCCAAACCAAAGGCCGAGTGGCTCGAAATCGTAACAACCACGAAGGCCAAGCAAGCCATCACAAGCTTCTTCAAGCGCGAGCAGCAGAACAATATCGAACGAGGCCTTGCACTCTTCGACGAGAAACTCGCCAAGTTCAACATCGCAGCAAGCGGCCGAGTTCTGCGCAAAGTTATGCAGGCATACAACTGCCGCAATAAGGACGAACTATACAGCAAGATTGGCGCAGGCATCATCAGTCTCGACAATCTCGACAAAATATTGAAATCCAATTCGGCGAGCAAAATATTGAAATTCTGGAAGTTGTGGCGCGACACCGATTCGGGCGACGACGAACCACTCAACGAAGAGGAGAGTGGCACAACGCCGCCTATCAACGACGACAAGTTCGTTATCGCAACCTGCTGCAACCCACTCCCGGGCGATAGCGTCGTAGGTTTCCGCGACCCTGCCACAGGCCGAATCTTGGTCCACAAAGCATCGTGCAGCGAACTCGACCGCTTGGCCTCGATTTTTGGCAAGAACATCATCAAGGACCAAATCAAATGGTCACAACACAAGGCCGTGTCATACCTCTCTGCAATCGAGTTGCGAGGCATCGACCGTATGGGTCTGCTCTCCGAGATTACACGCATTATTTCGGACGATTTCAGCATCAACATACGCGAGGTATCTATCCGCAGCCACGATGGCGTTTTCGAGGGTAAAATCAGCCTCTATGTACAAGATATTGATGCTCTGAACGCGTTAATGGATAAGTTCCGACAGGTCAAAGGCATCGAGTCGGTCAAGCGTAGCAACATCGAAAACAAAGAGTAAGCTATGATAGACAATGAGAAGTTATCGATACTAATCGCAATCACAATATTACTTATCGGCGTGATTGGCGCGACTTTGGTATTTGTATTCATCGTCAAAGCCTTTTTCAAGAGCCTATCGGGCAAGAAAAGTCCTGCGCAGATACAAGCCGAGATTGCAGGGCAGATAGCCATAAACAAGGCAAAAGCGGCCGCATTGATGCAACAGCAGGAGTATCAGGCCGCCATTGCACGTCAAGCACAAGGCGAACAGCGCCTCGAATCAACCGTGCAACACAACAATCGCACTCCATTCACCTCGCAAGAGGGTCAAATGGTGGCCCACA
>JAGBWT010000197.1 GCA_017629615.1 Alistipes sp.
GCACAGCACACTCCTCGGCACTCTCGTCCCAGTCGATATGGCCTTTCGGCAAATCCCAACGGCCTCGGCGATATATCATCAGCACCTCGCCCGATGGCAAACTTACAACACCGCCCGCAGCCTCCACAATCTTAAACTCGGCAGAAAAACGCTCAAATGCCTCCTCGACAGAGTGGCAACGCACTACGATACGGTTGGTTGTTTCAAAAATTTTAACTATTTTCGCCCTTGAAAGGTCGATTTCCGACAATAGCACATCGCCCTCCGACAGTTGGCTCTCGGCCTCGTCGGTCAGCAACAAGATGCGGTCGGTAAAGTATATGGTCGTCCTCATAATATCGGTTTCGATATGCAAATTTAGTAAATTATTCGATAAACGAGATGAAAAAAGTTATTCTGTTTATGGCTGTATCAGCATTGAGTTTGGCCGGCTGCTCAAAATCGCCCGAGCCTCTCACTATCGACAACGCGCTCACAACCGAAGAGATTGCGGCGGCTCGTCTTACTCCCGAAGTTATGTGGAAGATGGGGCGCATTGGCGCACACACCCTATCGCCCGATGGCGAAACTCTACTCTACACCCTCACCCGCTACAATATGGCGGAAAATCGAGGTGTTACAATCATCGTAAGTCGCAACGTCACGACAGACGAGGAGCGCTACCTCACCGACACCTCTTCGAACTCGCTTTCGCCCGTTTGGAGTGCCGACGGAAAGGCGATTTGGTTTGCTTCAAATCGCAGTGGCGATATGCAGTTGTGGAAGATGATGGCCGACGGCTCGCAACCCGAGCAAATATCAAGCATCGAGGGAGGCATCGAGGGCTTCGGTATTGCACCAGACGAGGGGCATATATACTACACTCAATACGTTCACGCCAAGGACATCAATTCGGCTGATGTTCACAAAGATATGGACAAGTCGAAGGCTCGCATCTACGACGATTTGATGGTGCGCCATTGGGACTATTGGGATAGCGGCAAATATCTCCATATCTTCGTTGCCGACCTTAACGAAAATGGTGTCGGAGAGGGCAACGACATCATCGGCAAAGATGCTGCGTGGGACGCTCCGCTTGCACCATATTTCGACCACGCCGAGATTGCGTGGAGTCCCGACGGCAAACAACTCGCCTACACCTGCAAACCATTGACAGGGGCAGAGTATGCCGTATCGACCGACTCGGATATATTTATCTACAACCTCGAAAGTGGCCAGACCCGCAACATCTGTAAGGGCAACAAGGAGTTTGCCTTCGTAGGTTACGACAAATATCCGGTATGGTCACCCGACGGCTCAAAGCTCGCCTTCCGTTCGCAGCGTCGAGCAGGCAACGAGGCCGACAAAGAGCGACTTATGGTTTGCGACCTAACGTCGGGCAACGTGAAATATTTGACAAAAAACTTCGACTACCACGCTACAAATGTCGTATGGGAGGGCGAGGAGAAGATATATTTCATTGCCCCGATTGAGGCTACCCACCAGATTTGCTCGGTCAACAGCGATGGCACAAGCGAGGTCGAGGTTCTGACAACAGGCGACCACGACATCAACTCTTTCGAGATTCGTGGAGGTCGCTGCATCGGCTCCGTTATGACAATTTCTATGGCTCCCGAAATCTTCACTTTCGACCTTCAAAAAGGCACGATGAGCCAACTCACAAACGTCAATAAGGCTATTTACGACAATATCGAGATGGGCCAGGTGCAGAAGCGTTGGGTAAAGACTACCGACGGCAAGCAGATGCTTACCTGGGTGATTCTTCCACCCGACTTCGACCCTGCGAAAAAATATCCGACCCTGCTCTATTGTCAAGGCGGTCCGCAGAGTGTCGTTTCGCAATTTTGGAGCTATCGCTGGAATTTCCAATTGATGGCTGCACAAGGCTATATTGTCGTTGCCCCTAACCGCCGAGGATTGCCTTCGTTCGGCCAAGAGTGGCTCGACCAAATTTCGGGCGACTACTCGGGCCAGAATATCCGCGACTATCTGTCGGCTATCGACGATGTTGCCAAAGAGCCGTGGTGCGACCGCGAGCGACTTGGTTGTGTGGGCGCTTCGTATGGCGGCTACTCAACCTTCTATCTCGCCGGCCATCACGAGAAGCGATTTAAGGCCTTTATTGCCCACTGCGGAATATTCAATTTCGAGTCGATGTATGGCGAAACAGAGGAGCTATTCTTCCTCAACAACGACTATGGCGGCTCATATTGGGACTCGAAGAATAAGACCGCAATGCGCTCCTATGCCAATTCGCCACACAAGGCTGTCGCAGAGTGGGATACGCCTATTCTCATCATCACAGGCGAGCGCGACTACCGCATACCTTACACCCAATCGCTCCAAGCATTCACCGCAGCCCGTATGCGTGGCATACCTGCTCGATTGGTATCGTTTGAGGATGAGGCTCACCAAGTATTCAAACCACAGAATTCGCTCGTCTGGAATCGCGAATTTTTCGCTTGGCTCGACAAGTATTTGAAGTAGTTTTTTGTCCAAGATTACAACTTTTTGACAACGCCATCTTCCAAATCAAACAGGGAAGATGGCGTTTTCGTGATTAAAAACTGCCGATTCGTTGAATTTATTTTTCTAATCGCACACTATGTCCTATTTTTGTCGCGCATTATATATATGAATATGAAGAGAAAAATATTTTCACTTGTAGTGCTTTGCTGCATAGCACTGATTTCGTGTAATAAGCACGAGGTTGAATTCCTGCAAAACAGCACCAACAAGATAGAGGTTTCGATTGCACAATCGGCAACTATCAACTCACGCACTACAATCACCGACAACAACGGTTCGGCCATTTGGGTCGCAGGCGACAAAATTGCGCTTTGGGCCAAAGATGCCGAGGGCAATTTCGCACTCGAAGCCGAAACCTTCTCGCTTTATCGTTTTCTGCAATCGTTTTCGAGAGCCGTATTCTCGGCCTACATCGACCCGATGACAGAGGGCGAATACACCTACTACGCCACCCACCCGACTCCGACTTCACACGACGGAACAACCGCAACTTTCGCGATTCCTTCGGAGCAGGACGGTAGCGCCTTTGTAGGCAGTTGCGATATTATGGTGGCAGACCCAATAGTAGCTGGCGCACTCGAAGGCAACCAAATCGAGAATGTCAATTTCCGCTTTGCACACAAGATGCACGCCTTGAAAATCAAGATTCCGGCAGGTTGCAATTTGATGGAGATGCCTATCACCCGTCTTGAATTTACATTCCCCAACAATGTGGTTGGCGACGTCACTGTCGATGTTACCGACCCAACTGCACCAACCACCCTTACAAACGGTTCGCGTAAACTCAACATCAACATTGCCGAGGGAGCCGAAGAGGGCGAGACTATTTGGGCAATGATATATCCAAGCGAAATCGCCGGCGATATTACATACACAGCCTACTCGGGCCAATTCAAATCCTTTGAGCATAAGATTACGTTGGACAAGAACGTCGAGGCTGCTCACGTTACGCCAATGTCGATTATTATCCCTGACATCTATCGACTCACAACCATATCGTTCTATATCGAGAGCAATCTGCTTGGCGAGCCGATTAACAAAGTTACCATTTTGGACCAGAATGGCACTTCGGTTGTTACGAACACAACATACAACGACCACAATGGTATGTTCGAGGTCTCGACGCTCGGCACGTTTGACGACGCTCCATTCTCGAACAAGACCCTTACAGCCTGCTTCGAGAGTGAGCACGCAAAGGTTTATAGCAAGTTCAACACCTCGAAGGTTACACCTTATGCGCAGACTTTCATTCCGCTGAATGTTCCATACCTCTTCTTCGAGGATTTCAGCAGCGTTCCAAACATCTCGTCACACGACACATACGGCAAAAACGATTCCGATGCCGGAAGCAAAGATGCTGTATCGTTCTGCAATGGTTGGACCGGAGGTCGAATGGGTGCAAGCGCTGGCAAGTCGGTTCGTTTGGCTGCACGTCGCGAGACCACAGCCCGTTACCCTTCGCGTATTGACTCTGCACCATTGAGCGGCATCACCAAGGCTACCAAAGTAAAGGTCTTCTTCAACTATGGTATGAACCGTAGCGAGGGTGGTATATACATCACACCTCCTGGACTCGGTCTGACCTGTTACTTTGGATACGTCACCAGCCCAACCGCCTATAAGAGTGGCGATGAGACAGGTACATTTGCCGGAGGCGACAACACCTTCTCGCTCAACTCGGCAAGTGCAACATACGACCTCATCAGCGAGAGCAAACTCCTATACCTCAACAACTGCACAAATGCAACACGTTTGACTTGGCGAGTAATCTCGGACGAGAAGAGCGACCTATCGAATGGTACATACTACCTCTATCTCGACAATGTAATCGTACAGATTGCCCAATAACGAAATAAGTAAAACTATAAAAAATAAAACCACAATGAAAAAATTATTAGCATTTGCAAGTGCCGCACTTCTGATGGTCGGCTGTCACGACGACAGTTCGATTCAGACCATCGCAGGAGAGGGTGCTATGAAAATCTGCGCAACGGCTTCGGGCGAAGTTATCACCAAAGCCGGCGAAGAGAGCGGTGTGATGGTCGATGTACCACAAATCGCCGATTTTTCGCTGAAAATCACCGGCAACAATTTCGAGAAGAGTTGGGAGAGCGTAAGCGACTACGACTTCGAGAGCGAGCGTTATACCGCCGGTAAATACAACGTCAGCATCGAGTATGGCGACGCCACAGCCGAAGGCTACAACGTGCCATATTTCTATGCTTTGCAGGAGGTCGAAGTTCTTGACCGCAACCGTACCACCAATGTCGAGTTGGTGGCAACCGTCGGCAACGCTATTGTCGAGGTTGTGACGACCGAGAATTTCCGTGGTTATTTCCCACAGCACAAATTCACTATGACAACCGCCAGCAACACCTTCGAATTGAAGGAGAATGACGACGAGTTGCTCTTCGTCGCACCGCAGGAGAATGTTGCTATCGATTGTACCTGTATCCGTCAGTCAAATCTCGCTTCGGGCAAGGAGGAGACTCTTGCAACTCAATATATCCCGACAGTCAAAGCCCGCACGCGCTACATCGTAACTTACGACCTGCGCTCGGCCGGCAACGTAACCATCACCGTAACACTCAACGAGACTATTATCGACACGTTTGAGGTTGAGGTTGAACTTAACGAGAATGCTTAATCGAATAATACAGAACACGATATGAAACTTTCAAGAATCACGACTTTATTGGCTGCCGCTGCTATGCTTGCGGTCGGTTGCCAAAACGAAGATTTGAAAATCAACAACGAAACGGGCAGCGACTCTGCGGGTTATCTCTCACTCAAAGGGCTAAACGTAGAGTGCGTAGTAGACCACAAGCCTGTCGATGAGGATGTAGCCAACAAACACAACCAGGCTGCAACTCGTGGCGCGGAGGAGGTCGATATCAACACCTTCGACTGCGTAATCACCGATGCTACGGGCGAGAATGTCATCACCTATTTCAAGTATGGCCAGCGCCCAAGCGAGGCTATCACACTCGATGCAGGCAACTACATCTTTAAGATGATGTCGGGCGAGGTTCCTGCCGCAGCGTGGGAGAGCCCTGTTTATGGTTTGACCGAGCCATTTACCATTGTTCGCAAGCAGACAACCGAATTGACCGATTTGGTTTGTACGTTGCAGAATATCCAGGTATCGATTTCCTATGCAGCCGATTTGCGTGCCGCATTGAGCGACGATACGGTTGCCAACGTAAGCATTGCCAACAATTCGCTTACCTACGTTATCGACGAGACCCGCTCGGGTTATTTCTATGCACCTAATGCACAGAACGATATTGAGGTTGTCGTTGTCGGCAAATATACTCCGGAAGGCAAAACCGAAGCCCAGCAAATCGAGATGACCGCAACCATCAAGAATGTTAAGGCTGGTCAATACAGCGACATCTACTTCTTCATCGAGTACTCGGGCGAGGGTAATATAAATGTTGGTGCCGAAATCGACGGTTGGGTTGTAGACGAGGAGATTATCTTCGACTTCTCGGTACTCCTCTCGGAGGATGTTATGGTCGATGACGACGACAAGCCAATAATCAGTATGCCTAATTACGACATCGACACCCCACTTTCGCTCTACGCTTCGGACTTCGACGACCGTGGCAACTGCTTGAAAGATATTATTGTCAATGTTGCAACCTCGAACGAGGAGAGCACTATCGCTTCGCTCGTTATCGACATCACCTCGACCAATGGTGCATTTATCGCATCGCTCTCGGAGTTCAATATCCCGCAATCGTTTGACCTATGTAATGCAGGTAGCGCAACTTCGGCACTCAAACTGATGGGCTACCCTGTAAATAACGACCTGCTCGGCCACTCGACCGCAATGTTCGACCTCACGGCACAGATGAAACTACTCAAAGAGTTCGGCGGAACGCACTCTTTCAAGATTACCGTTCGTGACGATAAGGGTGGTGTAAGCGAAAAGACTCTGCAAATTGTTATCGAAGGTGGTCAAAGTGGCCCAACTCTTGTATGGAGCGGTTACGACATCAACACTCGCTATGTAGTTACCGACGACCTGACCGTAGACCTCAAACTCCTCATTCCTTCGGGTATCAAGAGTTTCACGGTGCAGATTATCTCGGAGGTACTTACACCTTCGCAGTTGAGCGGTGTAGGCTTGTGTGATGTACTCGACCTCTGCGACCCTTCGAAGTCGTATGACTCGACAAACCCAGACAATACCGACACTTCGGAGGTTGCTACGGCACTGACCAACTTCGGCTTTATGCCGGCCGACGGTTCGGGTAGCTGGTTGAATGCAACCGAGGCAAACCTCAGTATCACGAAGTTCCTCGGCTTGTTGAAGATTACGGGTGCCGGCAGCCACGACTTTGCTATCAACATCGTTGATAATGATGGCAATACGCTCAATAAGACTTTGATGTTGTTAACCGAATAATGGAGGCAGTGATGAAAAATTTCATAAAACTTATGACTTTTGCGGCTGCGATGCTCTGTATGGCATCGTGCGCCAACTCCATCGAGGAGCCACAACTTACTATGGGAGAGGGCGAAGGCGTCTTGACCCTAAATATAAACTATGTAGCAACCCGTAGCGACGAGGCCGCTGTCGAGAACTTCTCGATGAAAATCTATCGCTACGCCGCAGCCGACGAGAATGGAGAGCTCGCCAAGGATTTGGTTCGTAAATACAACACGCGCGATGCTGTCCCTCAATACATTTGGCTTCTGCAAGACCAATATTGCGTATCGGTTAAGGTTGGCGAGAAGGAGCAGGCTTCGTTCGAGAGCAAATATTTCGAGGGCGAGAGCGACTTTGCCATTACCCCCGGTAAGATTGCCGAGGTGGACCTCAAATGTAATATGGTAAATATCCCTGTTGCTGTTGCCTACGATGCAAATATCGCTTCGCACTTTACCAAAGAGTTCTACTCTTATGTATGCGCAAGCGACTCGTTTGACCTCGATAGCGCAAAGGGCAACAAAGTTCCTACGCTCAAATACACATCGAGCACTACGGGCTATTTCATTCTTCCCGAGGGTTGCACTACCCTCTCGTGGTACTTCTATGGTAACGACGGCACAGATACTGTTTCGCAAACGGGCATCATCGAGAATGTTAAACCTCTCACGCTCTACACTCTCAAATTCAAATACTCAAAAGATGCTCCTGGTGGCGTTGTTGTAACCGCCAAAGTCGATACATCGGCCGAACATCGCGAGGATAAAGTGCCATTCAGCCCGGACCCAACGGTCAAAGGTAATGGTTTCAACGTGGATAATGTCTATGCCTACACATCGGGCGAGCGTACCTATTTTGTCAATGCTCTCGACAACATCACACAACTCAACATCGTTGCCGACGGCACAACCTTCGACCTGCTCGCATCGACCTATCCAGGCATTGCCGTAAATGCTATTTCGGGCAAGGAGTATCACATCACTCTGTCGTACGACTTCTTTAATTCGCTTGCCGGTGGAGAGCAGACTCTCGCATTCCGCATCAAAGATGCCAGCGGTGGCGTGGGTTATGTGGAGGCTCCATATCAACTCCAAGGTGTCTTGCCGCTCAACTCTACCGACTACGACCTCTGGTTCAACTCGGCAGATTTCAAGGCACAAGCATTTGGTTCGCCATCGAATATCGAGATTGGTTATCGCATTGCCGGTGGCGAATGGAAGAAATTTGCAGCTTCGGCAGCTTCGGCAGCCAACCAATACAACGCTTTGGCTAACGAATTTGCAGCAGGCAAGAACTACGAATATGCGATGTTCGTAAATTCGGTACAAGTTGGTCGCGCACTGACTATCAACACCCCTGATGGCGCACAAATTCCTGAATCCGATTTCGAGAATTGGACGCACCTCAACAACAAGGTTTGGTGTCCTACGGCTGTCTATGGTACCGGTCTTTGGGATACAGGTAACCACGCTACGGGTACGCTCGATTTGGAGAACCTCACATACGCATCGAACGATGTTCGACCTGGCTCGACCGGCACAAAGAGTGCCTACCTCCATTCGATTAAGGCTTCGGTGATGGGTGTAGGTAAGTTTGCCGCAGGTAACCTCTTTGTGGGTACATTTATCCGCATTAGCGGTATGGGTGGTATCCTCGATTTCGGTAAGCCATTTACCTATACGGCTCGTCCAAAGGCTGTTCGTATGTGGGTAAAATACAACGTTGGCACGATTGACAACAAGGGCGACATCAACGCTTCGGGTCCAGACCTCACGAAGATTTACATCTGCTTGTGCAATACAACTCCCCCATACCGTGTCGATACCAACGACTCTAAAACTCTGTTCGACCCTCGAACATCGCCAAATATTGTTGCTAACGGTGTGTTTGAGAGCCACGTCTCGAATACAGAGTGGCACTTGTTGGAGATACCTATTGAATATAAAGACGAAAACACCAAACCTAACTTCCTTGTTATGACACTCTCTTGTAGCGGCTACGGCGACTATTTTGCCGGTAGTACTGCCAGCTGGATGTATGTCGATGACTTGGAGTTGGTATACTAAACGAAGAGACAACAAACAATGTTTCAAAGCAAGAAATTAGCGATATTTGCAATATTTGCTCTATTCTCGCTCTATGCCGAGGCTCAAACGAATAGCGTAGCCGACTCAACTGCGGTTGCAGTCGATACGCTATCGTCGAAGCCTATGAGTCGTAGAGAGTTTCGCAAAAATAGAGGTTTGTCGAATATCAAGAACCACATCGTACCAAAAGGACAATGGATTTTTGGTGGTACAATGTCCTATTCGACCCACACCAATTCGAGTTATAAATTTTTGGTCGTAGACGATATTGACTCAAAGGGATACACTCTCAAAGTGAGTCCTATAATCGGTTATGCACTTCGCCAAAATTCGATGATTGGTGCTCGCTTGGCCTACTCTCGCTCGTTCTTGGAGATGGACTCGGCCGCACTGAACTTGGGCGAGGGCGATGGAGCACTCAACTTTGGTGTCGATTACTACTACGCGCTTAAACACTCCTACGAGGTTATTGCCATCTGGCGTCAATACATTCCGTTGGGCCGCAGCAAACGACTTGCTCTGTTCAGCGAATTTCAGTTGTCGTTCGGAGGCTCACAGTCGAAGTTTGCCGAGGGTTCGCCAATTCGTGGTACTTTTGCCAAGAGTTTCGATATTGCGCTGGGTGTAAATCCGGGCATCGTGGCCTTCGTGACAAACAATATGGCCTTCGAGGTTAATATCGGTGTGCTGGGTCTATCGTATAGCCATACCGAGCAGATTCACAACCAGATTATGAAGGGTGAGACCTCTGCAAGCTTAATGAATTTCAAGATAAACATCTTATCCATCGGATCGGGTGTTGCGTTCTATCTATAAATCGGCGGAATTATGAAAAAGATATTTATTTCAGTTCTTTTGATTGCCGCCGTAAATATCGGTATGGCGCAAAATCAAGAGGTCGAAACAACAACATTGTCGGTCGCAACGCCTGTCGTGGCAGAGAGCAACGATTCGGCAATCTCGGCAACCAATGGCGAATCGCTCAAAAAGCGGAGTCGCAAGCCTCGTTTCGACCGCGAAATCAACAAAAACAAATTCGTCTTTAAGGGCGAGTGGATGATGGGTCTTACAGCCTCGTATGGCACTCTCACGACCGAGGATACCAATATCGGTTTGATTTTTGACAACTTGAAGCTCAACGGCTCAATCATATCTGTCAAACCATTCTTCGGTTACTTTTTCAGCGACAATCACTGTATCGGTCTGCGCCTGGGTTACTCCTACGCTTCGGGAGGTTTAGGCAACGCTGCCATCAATTTGGGTGCAGCCAACGATGTCAATATCTCGATTGGCAATATGGAGTATAAGAACAACTCCTACGCCTTTGGCCTCTACCTTCGCTCCTATATGTCACTCGACCGTCGTGGCCGATTTGGTCTGTTTAGCGAGTGGGAGTTGTCGGGTTCGGTCGGTCGCTCGGAGTTTGCTTACAAGAGTGGCGAGGAGTGGAATCGAGGTATATCCGATGTCTACAAATGCAAATTGTCGTTCAACCCGGGCATTGCTATATACATATTCCCAAATGTATGCGCAAGTGTCTCATTCGGCTTGGGCGGTCTGCAATACACCCACACCCGACAGATGGACGGCGAAGGCAACTATACGGGTAAGCGCAACTTCTCGAAATTGCGTTTCCGCCTCAATATCGCCGATATCAACGTTGGTATGACCATTCACTTGTGGAACAAGAAAAAAGATTGATTAGAGAGATGAAAATTAAGCATTTAACTATACTTATCGGAACTATTGCTTGCGCTCTCACATCGTGCATCAAAAACGATATACCCTATCCGATAATCCCGATGGAAATTCTCTCCATCGAGGTTGAAGGTGCGTCGGGTGACTGTACAATCGACTACGTTAATCGCGCCATTACCATTCCATTGGCCGAAAATGTCGATATTCGAAACGTGCGCATAACCAACGTTACCTGCACCGAGAATGCTCTGCTTTCGAGAGAGATTATCGGCACGCACGATATGCGTTATCCGCAATATGTAACCCTGTCGCTCTATCAGGACTACGAGTGGGTTATCACCGCAAAGCAGGAGATTGACCGCCAATTCAGCGTTGTCGGCCAGATTGGCGATGCCGAGTGGGACGTGGCACGAAACATTGCACGCGTATATCGCCGCTCCGATTTTGCACTCGACACGGTGACCGTCACACGTTTGCGTTTTGGTCCATCACCCGAGTACGACTACCCTGCCGCTTCGACATTCCGCAACTTCAACAACGAAAATCACACCCAAACAGCAACCGTAAATTGCTTTGGTCGTCGTGAGATTTGGCGACTTATCGTCGAGCCGAAAGATATTCAAATCGACTTCTCGCGCGTTGTACCTGGCTCGCAAGTCGTTTGGTTGAGAGCCGTAGGTATCGATGGTGCAGAAACGGGCTTCCGCTATCGACAGAAGGGGTCGGAAGAGTGGTTGGAGGCCGATGCTGCTTGGTATACTTCGACAGGTGGAACTATCGAGGCAACTTTGCGCCACCTCTCGCCAGAGACCGAATACGAGGTGTTGGGCTACGCCATAACCGATGAGGGCGAGCAGACCTCGGAAATTCGAACTATCCGCACCGACAAACTCTTTACGCTCCCTAACTCAAAGTTTGAGGAGTGGTGCTATACCAACGACGTATACTACCCTTATCTGACCGAAGAGCAGGCTTGGTGGGGAACAGGTAACCCTGCATCGAAAGTGGCGGGCATCAACCTCACACCGCCTTACACGGGTCCATTGGCAGATGGTAAGAGTGGCTACGCAGCCCAACTCTGGTCGCAGAAGGCCAACGTTATGGGTATCGGTAAATTTGCAGCAGGTAACTACTTTGCCGGTCGCTTCGACCGCATTGTAGGCACCAACGGACTCGTTATGTTCGGCCGACCATTTACGCTCCGCCCTACCGCTCTGCGTGGTTGGGTCAAGTATCAGCAGGGTATCGTGAACTGCGCTCCAAATGGTGGCACAAATGGTAAGACTCCTGCCAATGGCGACCCCGATGTCGGCGCAATATATATTGCTATCGGCTGTTGGGACCCTGCCGTATATGGCGGCGATGCCGACTCTCCGATACTCATCGACACGCGCGACGAATCGACATTCTTCACATCATCGAATCCCGATATTATCGCCTATGGTGAGATTATCTACAACGAGTCGTGTGATTGGTATCAGTTCGAGATTCCATTGGAGTATCGCTCATTCGACCGCGAACCTACGCACATCGTAATCGTTTGTTCGGGTTCGCGTTACGGCGATTACTTCGTTGGCTCATCGAACTCGATAATGTGGCTCGACGACTTTGAACTCTTGTTCGACTATGAATAACGATTTGGCCTCTATCGATGCGCAACTGATTGAGTATATAGAGGGCGAAATTATCCCCCGCTATCGCACCTTCGACAAGGCGCATAGCGAGAGCCACGCCCGACAAGTCATAACGCGCAGTATCGCTCTGGCACACAACTTTGATACCGATGCGGCAATGGTCTACACCATTGCCGCTTATCACGATTTGGGTCTGTGTGACGGACGCGAGCGACACCATATCGTATCGGGCGAGATTTTGACGGCCGACACCCATTTGCGACAATTCTTCTCCGAGGAGCAGATAGCGACTATGCGCGAAGCAGTCGAAGACCATCGTGCATCGAGCGACCATTCGCCTCGCTCGATATATGGTCGCATTGTGGCCGAGGCCGACCGACTTATCGATGCCGAAACAATCGTACGACGCACCATACAATATAGCCTATCGCACTACCCTACGCTCACGGCCGAGGGTCATTTCGAGCGTTGCGTTTCGCATCTGCACGAGAAGTATGGTCGCAACGGTTATCTACGATTATGGATTGAGGAGTCGGACAACGCCCGACGGTTGGAGGAGTTACGGCAAATAATCGAACAGCCACAACAACTTCGCCTACTATTTGAGCAGATATACAACGAGGAGAGCCATTAGACTCTCCTCGCGCGTTATTTATCCCTACTCACTATTCTATATACCCATTCTCGCGTTGCCACTCTTCGTATGCTGCATCGTTGAGTGGACCATAGATGCGCTCATCGAGATATGTTTTGAGATACTTTGCGCGCTCTTCGGCTGTACCTATACGCCCATAAAGACGATAGTATGTGCCATCTTTATAGGTATGTTTCGATGGCGTTACACCCTCCAAAATAAATCTGTTGTTCTTAAATGATAGCAATTTTAGCCGTGTCGTAGCATTTTCATAGCCTTGCTCTTGCAGTTCGGGGTCGGTTAGAACTATCGAGTTTGTTTCGTAGTCAATCTCCCAATGCAAAGTTGTATATAGCGCATAATAGATATATCCTGGATTTGGCACAAGCTGATAGCATTGACGGCACTCTCCATCTTTTGAAAATATTAAGTCGGCCCTTGGGTCTCCTTTTCCCGGCGGGTTGCCGGTTATATCCTGTGTTATGGTATTGAATCTAACCTTGTAATCTATATAAGAAATCCAATTATCGACTATACATACACCCTCTATCGCGCTATCTGTCATATTGTCTACCGATGGCACTTCGTCGCTCTTTTGACAAGCCACCATAGCCATTAAGGCACATAGTATTAAAAGCGTTCGTTTCATAACCTTTAATTTTTAGATGTTAGACTAATAATTTTGGGAGGTTATATCACGCGCATAGACAACGAGATTTTACCCTCGTTTGCAAGATAATAAAAATAAACGAAAAATGCAA
>JAGBWT010000198.1 GCA_017629615.1 Alistipes sp.
GCGATAACCAAAAAAGGCTGTCCGACGGGTGTGTCGCGACAGCCTTTTGATTAAATGTGATTTGGCTCGATTATTTGCCGAGCAACTTCATCACTTCGTTATATACGGTCTCGCCGTTGTAGCCAAACTCCTTGTCAAGCACCTTGTAAGGGGCAGAGTGGCCAAAGTGGTTGAGGCCGTGAATATTGTCGAGCGAGCCGACCAAGCCGAGCAATGTTACCGACAGGCCCGAGGTCATACCGTAGCGCAAAGCGTCGGACGGGATAACAGCCTCCTGATACGATTTTGGCTGGTCGCGGAACAGACCTTCGCTCGGAACATCGACAACGCGTACGTTGATGCCCTCCTTCTTCAAGAGTTCGGCACCCTCGACGTGAGTCGAGACCTCCGAACCCGAGGCAACCATCACAACCTTTGGCTTTGCCGAATCCATAACGATATAGGCACCCTTCTGCGACTGCATCGACTCTTCGCGACGCGAAGCCGAGAGGGTAGGGAGATTCTTAATGTTCTGACGCGAGAGAATCAGAGCGCAAGGACGCTGCTCTTCGAGAGCAATCTTCCAAGCGGCAATGGTATCCTCTGCATCGCCCGGACGCAATACGACCATCGAACGCTCGCCACTGTGGTTGCGCAGATGCTCCATAAGGCGGATTTGTGCCTCCTGCTCGATTGGCTGGTGGGTTGGACCGTCCTCGCCGACGCGGAACGAGTCGTGTGTCCAGATATAGATGACGTGCAGGCGCATCAGAGCCGACAAACGTACCACAGGCTTCATATAGTCGGAGAATACGAAGAACGTACCGCACGCAGGGATAATACCGCCGTGGAGAGCGATACCATTCATAATGCAGGCCATAGTAAATTCCGAGACACCCGCTTGCAGGAACTTACCCGAGAAGTCGCCCTTGCGCAGAGCCGTTGTCTTTTTGAGGAAGCCGTCGGTCTTGTCCGAGTTGCTCAAATCGGCCGAAGCGACAATCATATTCTCAACCTTCTCGGCCAATACTCCGAGTACCGTAGCCGAAGCTGCACGAGTCGCTTGGTCGGCCTTCATCTCGATAGAACGATAGTCGATTTGTGGCAACTTGCCCGAGAGGAACATATCGAGTTTGCGAGCGAGTGCAGGGTTTGCCTGACGCCACTCGGCTTCGATGGCTTTGCGCTCCTCCATCTCGGCACGCAATGCTGCTGCACGCTCCTCGTAGATGGTCTTGCTCTCGTCGAAGATGGTAAACGGATTTTCAGGGTCGCCACCCAAAGTGCGGATAGTGTTGGCATAGTCGGCACCGGCAGCCGAGAGAGGCTGACCGTGGGTGCAAACCTTATCCTCGAAACTCTCGCCCGAAGCAGTCACCGCACCCTTGCCCATCACCGTACGACCGATGATAATGGTCGGTGCATCGCAAGGCTCGTTGGCTTTGCGCAATGCCTCGCGAATTTGTGCGATGTCGTGGCCGTCGATTTCGAGAACTCTCCAACCCCAAGCGCGATACTTCATCGCCACGTCCTCGGTCATCACCTCATCGACTTTGGTCGAGAGCTGTACGTTGTTCGAGTCGTAGAACATAATGAGGTTCGAGAGGCCGAGGTTGCCCGCAATACGGCCTACGCCCTGCGAAACCTCCTCCTGAACGGCACCGTCGGAGATATAGATATAGGTCTTGTGAGCCATCCACTCACCAAAACGTGCTACCATAAAGCGCTCTGCAATGGCAGCACCAAGACCCATCGCGTGACCCTGACCAAGAGGGCCCGAAGTGTTCTCTACGCCACGCAGAAAATCAACCTCTGGGTGACCGGGAGTGATGCTTCCCCATTGGCGGAACTGCGCCAAATCCTCCATCGAGTAGTGGCCCGCGAGAGCGAGTACCGAATAGAGCATAGGCGACATATGACCCGGGTCGAGGAAGAAACGGTCGCGATAAGGGTAGAGCATATTGTCGGGGTCGTAACGCAAGAACTCCGTAAAGAGTACGTTTACGAAATCGGCACCACCGAGCGCACCGCCCGGGTGGCCCGAGTTGGCCTTTTCTACCATCGAAGCAGCCAATACGCGAATGTTGTTGGCGGCTTTTAAGAGTTGAGATTCAGTAGCCATAGATTTAGTTTTTATCGTGTTTTTTGTTGTAAATTCAGTTTCGCACTCTACAAATGTAGTGATTTTTTTGGAAAATCAACATCTTTACATCGCTTTTTTCCAAGCCTCGGTAGCAAAACGGTCGAGTTTCTCCTCGGCATAGGCCTTCGTGATGCGCAGCTCGCCACCCTCGCCCGAAGGGGCTTCGAACATAATATCGGTCATTATAGTCTCGCAAATCGAGCGCAAACCTCGCGCACCGAGCTTGTATTCGAGAGCCTTTTCGACAATGTAATCCAAAGCCTCCTCTTCGAAAATCAACTCGACGTTGTCCATCGCAAGCAGACGACGATATTGGCGAGTGATAGCATTCTTTGGCTCGGTGAGTATGCTGCGCAGGGCCTCCGGTGTGAGTTGTTCCATATAGGTCAGCACCGGCAGTCGGCCGACCAATTCGGGAATAAGGCCGAAACTCTTGATGTCCTGCGGCATAATGTAGTGCATAATATTCTCGTCGGAGATATGTTGTGCCTTCGAGCGGCCAAAACCGAGCGCGTGGGTGTTGAGTCGTTGCGCGATGCGCTTCTCGATACCCTCGAATGCTCCGCCACAGATGAAGAGAATGTTTCGCGTGTCGATGTGTACAAACTTCTGGTCGGGGTGCTTGCGACCTCCCTCGGGCGCAACATTGACTATCGAGCCCTCCAACATCTTCAACAGAGCCTGCTGTACGCCCTCGCCCGATACGTCGCGCGTGATGCTTGGGTTGCCACCCGTGCGGGCAATCTTGTCAATCTCGTCGATAAAGACGATGCCTCGCTGTGTCGCCTCCAAATTGTAGTCGGCCGCCTGATAGAGTCGCGAAAGGATACCCTCCACATCTTCGCCGACGTAGCCCGCTTGTGTGAAGGCTGTGGCATCGACGATGGTGAATGGTACGCCGAGCATACGTGCTATGGTGCGGGCAATAAGGGTCTTACCCGTACCTGTCGGGCCAACGAGTATGATGTTCGACTTGTCGAGTTCGACCTCGTCTGTCGGGTCGTTACCCTGCTTGGCGGAGCGATTTTCGCTCTCGATAAGACGCTTGTAGTGGTTGTATACCGCTACCGAAATGTGTCGTTTTGCACTCTCTTGGCCGATGACATAGTTGTCGAGGTGGGCCTTGATTTGGGCAGGCTTCGGCACCGACTCCAATCGTAGAGCCGACTGCTTGCTGCCTTTGCTCTTGTCGCTTGCGATGAGCTCGTTCTCGACAAGCGAGCGGTAGCCCATCTCTATACATCTTTCGCAGATATTGACCCCTGGCTCTACGCCCTGGAAGAGTACCTCAACCTGCTGGCGAGGACGGCCGCAGAAGGCACAGGTGTCGTTGTTGCGTGAATTTTTACTCTTTGAAGCCATAATCGATTAACGTTTTGAGAGAACCGTGTCAATCAAACCATACTTGCAAGCCTCGTCGGCCGAGAGCCAATAGTCGCGGTCGGCATCGCGCTCGATAGTCTTGATGCTCTTGCCCGAGTGGTGCGACAGGATTTCGTAGAGGTCCTTCTTGATGCGCGAAATTTCGCGAGCCGTAATCTCAATATCGGAGGCTTGACCCTGAACGCCACCCAGCGGCTGGTGAATCATCACGCGCGAGTGGGGGAGTGCCGAGCGTTTGCCCGCAGCACCTGCCGTGAGCAGAACTGCACCCATCGAGGCTGCCATACCCGTACAGATTGTAGCTACGTCGCAACCGATAAGCTGCATAGTGTCGTAGATGCCCAATCCGGCCGAGACACTGCCGCCTGGCGAGTTGATGTAGAGCTGAATATCTTTGTTGGGGTTTACCGATTCGAGAAAGAGTAACTGCGCCTGAATGATGTTGGCAACGTCGTCGTTGATTGGCGCACCAAGAAAGAGGATGCGGTCCATCATCAGACGGCTGAAAACATCGAGTTGAGTGACGTTGAGTTGTCGCTCTTCGAGAATCATAGGATTGATATACGATGCGCTGACGGCTGCATAGTCGTGCAACGTGAGCGAACTGATGCCGCAATGCTTGACGGCAAACTTCTTGAAATCCGACATAGTGGTCTGTTGGTTCTGATGTTTTGGCAAAAAGACTCTGCGAGTATGGTGCAAACCATTCAGGCAGAGTCTCGAACTATTTTATGTAATGCTACTACAAAGTGCGAGCCAATTCGGCAAACTGCTCTGCCGAAACGGCCTTCTCGGCAACCTTAATCTTCGACTTGATAGCCTCTACGACCTTCTGCTCATAGAGTTTCTCGTAAATCTTCTGATTCTGCTCTTTGTTGTCGATAATGCTCTTTGCAAAGTTGTTGAGCATATCCTCCGGAGCGTTAGGCATACCGTACTGTGCAAACTGCATTGCAGCCAAATCCTTCGCCTCTGCCATAGCATCGTCGGCCGAAACGCTAATCTTCTCGGCTGCGATAATCTGCTTCTGGATATAGTTCCAAGTGAACATTTTGAGGAATGCATCGAAATCCTTCTCAATCTCCTCCATCGAGAACTTGCCCTCGTTGATGGTGTAGAGCCAACGTTTGAGGAAGGCAACAGGCATCTGCAAAGCGGCCTTTTCGAGCATAAAGTTGCGCACCGAAGCGGTGAACATATAGTCGCTCTCGCGCTTTGTCTCGCCGTTGATTTGCTCGTCGATATAGGCGTCGAGCTGCTCGGCCGAAGTTACGTTACCCTCTGGGAATGCGGTCTTGAAGAACTCCTCGTTGATTTCAGGATTTGCAAACTGGCGAATTTGTGTGATTTCGAGCGAGAATACAGGGTTGATGTTCTTCAACTCCTCCTCCTTGATGTGCAACATTGCAGCACGCTGTGCAGGGGTCTTGTACATCTCGTCGATATTGATTTCGGTCTTGTAACCAACCTTCTTGCCAATCCAAGGCTTGCGCTCCTCGTCCGACATCGAGATAAGGCCAACGTAAGCGTCCTCAACACGCAAGTCGCCGTTGTCGAGGGTTACGGTCAGAGCCTCGTCCTTCTTTACCTTATCAACCTCTACCAAGCGGCCGAAGCGACGGAGGAAGTTGTCGAGGAACGATGCGTGCATCTTCTTGTCGATTTTGATGGTGTGGTATGTAACCTTGTCCTTTGCCGAGAGAGCAACATCGTACTTTGGAGCCTCGCCATACTCAAACACAAACTCAAACTCGGTTGCGTTGTCGAAGTCGAATGCGCCCTGCTCCTCTGCCGGAATTACATCGCCGAGGTAGTCGATATTCTCCTTTTGGAGGTATTCGAATACCGAGTTCGATGCGATGCGGTACGACTGCTCTGCAACAGCACCCTTGCCATACATCTTCTTGATGATGCCCATAGGGACCATACCTGGGCGGAAACCAGGAATGTTAGCCTTGCGCTTGTAGTCGTGCAACATCTTCTCGACAGCAGCACCATAATCTTTCTCGTCTACCGTTACTTTAAGCAGTGCAACGCCCTGCTCCTTCTCTACTCTTGTAATGTTCATAACTTTATATGTTTTGTTTATCTCTATTTGCCTTATTTATTGGCCTATGGCGCGCAAAGATAATAAATTTTCCGCAGATGCCGAAAAAATATCCTTTAATATTCGTATCTTTGCGGTAATATGAGACGGATTACAGTAATAATTGTCGCGACAATGCTCTTCGCGGCCTGCGGAGGAGCATCTCGTAGCGGTCACTCCAAGCCCGCTACAAGGGTTGCACCTCGCCACTATACCTACGAGGTTGTGGCCGAATATCCACACTCGGAGCGTAGCTATACGCAGGGCCTTCAATGGGTCGATGGCCAGATGTGGGAGGGTACGGGCCATTGCGGCGCTTCGGTGTTGCAGCGTATCGACCTTGCGACGGGCGATGTCGATATTGTAGCACGCCTTGCGCGCAACGAGTTTGGCGAGGGTATCACTCTGCTTGGCGAGCGTATCTATCAACTGACGTGGCAGAATGGGGTGATGCATATCTACGACCGTCGGAGTCTGCGCGAGATTGCCACCCATCGCTATCGTGGCGAGGGTTGGGGCTTGACGAGCGACGGGCAGATGCTCTATATGTCGGACGGTACGCCCGATATTC
This sequence comes from Alistipes sp., assembly GCA_017629615.1. Next base: position 6,163 of record JAGBWT010000198.1, read on the forward strand.
GGGTTATCGACCCGCAGACGCTTGCCTCGGTGCGAACCATCGCCGTTACGCTCGAAGGCGAGTCGTTGCCCTATCTCAACGAGTTGGAGTGGATTGACGGCCGTATCTGGGCCAACGTCTATACCTACGACAAGATTGTTATCATCGACCCATCGAGTGGCGTAGTCGAGGGCGTGGTCGATTTGGAGGGGCTGTTGCCCGAATCCGACCGAGGCCCTGCGACCGATGTGCTGAACGGTATTGCGTGGGATAGTGAGGCTCGACGTCTCTTTGTGACGGGCAAGAATTGGCCCAAATTATTTGAATTACGAATTGTAGAGAACTAATATACTATGACACCAATCCAATTTCGTCGTCATCTTCACGCCAATCCCGAACTCTCGTTCAAGGAGTTCCGTACGGCCGAATTTATCGAGTCGTCGCTTGTGGCAGCCAATATCGAGTGTCGCCGTATTGCCGATACGGGGGTCTTGGCCCGTATCGAGGGTCGTGGCAACAGGTCGCGTGCTGTCGTGTTGCGAGCCGATATTGATGCACTCCCGATAACCGAAACGACGGGGCTTGACTACGCTTCGCAGTGCGATGGCGTGATGCACGCTTGCGGTCACGATATGCACGCTGCGGTGCTGTATGGTGTGCTGTTGCGCCTTGCCGAAAATCCCGACTTCGAGGGTACGGTATTTGGTCTTTTCCAACCCGGTGAGGAGTGCAACCCTGGTGGTGCATCGAAGGTCTTGGCCGAAAATCCGTTCGAGGGCTACGATGTGCTGGCTGTGGTTGGCGAGCACGTCGATAGCGGCTTGGAGGTTGGCGAGTTGGGCTTCTGCCGAGGCGAATTTATGGCCGCCAGCGATGAGTTGCGTTTTTGGGTGCGTGGTCACGGAGGTCACGCCGCTATGCGCAATACGTTGAACGATACGGTTGCAGCAGCGGCTCATCTTGTAACGATGCTCAATGCCGTGAATGACGAGGCGACAGTACTCTCGATAGGCAAGGTCGTGGCCAATGGTGCTACGAATGTAATCCCCGACGAGGTGGCGATGGAGGGTACGTTGCGCTGTTTCAGCGAGGAGCATCGTCGCACGGTGTGGCGCATTATCGAGGCCGCGTCCGCGTCGGTCGATGCCAAGTTCTCTACGACGACCGAGGTCGATGTCAGCCACGGCTATCCTGCGGTTGTGAGCCGCGAGGAGTTGGTCGATAAGGCTCTTGCGCTTGCTGCCGAGCAGGGCGTCGCGACGCAGATGCTTGGCCGACGATATACGGCCGAGGATTTTGGATTTTATTGCTTGCGCTATCCATCGCTCTTCTACCGCTTGGGTGTTGGTGCTGCTGCGGGTCGGAGCCACGCCTCGACCTTTGCACCCGACGAGGCGGCTATCGGAGTCGGAGTCGATTTTATGAGCAAGCTGACGCTGAAAATTTTTGAAGATGGGAAGACGAACGACTAAAAACAGACGCACGAGTTTTACCGACCGTGCAAGTTTTATAATCAATATATTTCGTGAGCAGCCCGAGCGCAAATTTACGCTCAAACATTTGGCTGCCGCTTCGGGAGGTGCCGACCGCGAGGGTCGCAACCTCACAAAGAGCATCATCGACACCCTTATCGAGCAGGGTCACGTCGAGATGGAGGGCCGTGGCCGCTACCGATTGAGTCGAGCGACACTCCCGCGCTACAAGGGTGTGGTCGATATGGGCTCGTCGGGGTCGATGTATGTTCGTGTGGCCGAACTCGACTCCGATATCTTTATCCATTCGCGCAATGGCGCACACGCACTCGATGGCGACCTTGTCGAGATTGTCGTAACCAATCGCTCGCGAAATGGAGCATTGGAGGGCGAGGTTGTCGCAGTCGTGGAGCGTAGCTCTCGTTGTTATGCGGGTCGTGCCGAGGTTGTGTCGCGCACGGCTATTGTCGTTACGCCCGACTCGCGTCGTTTGCCGACGAGTGTATTTCTCTCGCGCAAACGCTATCCGAATATCGAGAGTGGCGACAAGGTGGTGGTGAGAGTTGTCGAGTGGCGCAACTGCGACGAGATGGCTACGGGCGAGTTGGTCGATTGCCTCGGTCGCGAGGGCGACAACGATGCCGAGATGCACGCCATACTGCTCGAATACGACCTGCCATACCGCTTTGAGCGCGAGGTTGAGGCGGCTGCCGAGGCTATCGACGAGCGAATCACGGAGCGTGATTTGGCCGAGCGTCGCGATATGCGCGATGTGCCGACGCTGACCATCGACCCAGCCGACGCCAAGGATTTCGACGATGCACTCTCGCTGCGTTCGCTTGGCGATGGACGCTGGGAGGTCGGTGTCCATATAGCCGATGTGACGCACTATGTTCGCCCGGGTTCGGTGATTGACGACGAGGCTCTGCGTCGTGCTACATCGGTATATTTGGTCGATAGGACTATCCCGATGCTGCCCGAGCGTTTGTCGAATGGCCTCTGTTCGCTCCGCCCCAACGAGGATAAACTCGCCTTCTCGGCGGTGTTTGTTATGCGTGACGATTTGACTATCGAGAGTGAGTGGTTTGGTCGTACGGTGATTTGCTCCGACCGTCGTTTTACATACGAGGAGGCCCAGCAGGTTATCGATAGCGGGGCGGGGGAGATGCAGACCGAGATTCTCACGTTGCATCGTTTGGCGCAGGCTATGCGTGCGGAGCGTTTCCGTAAGGGTGCAATAGCCTTTGCGCGTCGCGAGGCGAAATTTACGCTCGACGATAAGGGCTTCCCTACGGGAGTCTATTTCAAGGAGCAGCGCGAAGCCAACCAGCTTATCGAGGAGTTTATGCTGCTTGCCAACCGTAGCGTGGCGCGCTTCTGTGCCAAGCGCAACGGTCGTGCGCGTACGATGGTGTTCCGTGTACACGACGAGCCTAATAGCGAGAAGTTGGAGCGTTTCCGCTCATTTGTCTACCGTTTCGGCCACCATTTCAAGGCCTCAAAGGGTGTAGCGGTGGCGAAGGAGATGAACTCTCTGCTTGTCTCGTTGCGAGGTCGGGTCGAGGAGAATGTTGTGACGTTGCTCGCCATTCGCTCGATGTCGAAGGCTATCTATACGACC
>JAGBWT010000199.1 GCA_017629615.1 Alistipes sp.
ACCAAAGGTGAAGGCTCCGATTTTCAGAAACGATATGAATAGTTGCCAAAGCAGTTGCATCGTGCCGTGCGGAGGTTATAGAGAGTTGGTAAACGATATGATTGCAGTTGCCATAACGGCAGCAGTCTCGGTGCGAAGTCTCTGGTGACCGAGCGAAATCTCTTCAAAGCCACACTCGACAGCCAGCCTAATCTCTTCGGGCGAGAAGTCGCCTTCGGGACCAATGAGTATCGTAGCATCTTCGCCGGCCGAAATTGTCGAGCCGAGATACTTTTTGCCGACAACGGCCTCGTCGCAGTGGGCTATAAATTTGCGGCCCGTACGCGGTTGGCGGACAAAGTCGGCAAAACGGGTCAGTGGGTCGAGTGTCGGGTGGTAGGCTTTGAGCGACTGCTTGACGGCGGCCGTGATAACCTTCTCCTCGCGCTCGGGTTTGATGATTCGTCGCTCGCTGTGGTCGCACTCCAACGGTGTGATTGTGCCAACGCCTATCTCGGTGGCCTTCTCCAAAAACCACTCGAAGCGGTCGATATTCTTGGTCGGTGCGACGGCCATCGTCAGGTGGTAGGGTAGTCGCTCAAACTCGGCGATGGTCGATTCTACTGCGACAGAGCAGTGTTTTAACGAGTCGGATACCACGCGGCAGGTGTGCAAATTACCTCGTCCGTCGGTGATATGAAGGCGATCGCCTACGCCGAGTCGCAAGACCTTGATGGCGTGGCGCGACTCCTCCTCCGAGAGCGTATATTGCGGAGGTGTGATATCTGGTGCGTAAAATAATTGCATAGCGTTGAAAATATTACTATATTTGCAATGTACAAAGATAATAATTTTTAGTAACAATGAAACGTTTGACAGTTATATTATCGACACTTGTTATGTTACTTGCATCGATATCGTGTTCGTCGAATGGAGCGAAGGAGCAAAACCCATTCTTCGAGAAGTGGGATACTCCGTATGGAGTGCCACCATTTGACCGTATCTGCTCCTATCACTATGAGCCGGCTTTTGAGCGTGCAATAATGCTCCACAACGAGGAGATTGCGGCGATTGTGGCAAACGAGGCCGAGCCTACGTTCGAGAATACGATTGCGGCTATGGACCGCGCAGGTCAGATGCTCTCCGATGTGGCCAACGTCTTTTCGATGATGTGCGCTGCCGAGACCAACGACGAGTTGCAGGCTCTCGAAGCGAAGATTATGCCGCAACTGACCGTTCACGGCGATGCTATCCTGCTTAATGAGGCTCTGTTTGAGCGTGTTAAGAAGGTCTATGAGCATCGTGATAACGCCAACCTCGAAGCCGACCAACTTCGCCTGACGGAGAAGATATACGACGACTTTGTGCGTAGCGGTGCATTGCTCGATGCCGAGAAAAAGGAGCGTTTGAAGCAGATTAACGAGCAACTGTCGGCTGCAACGGTAAAGTTTGGTAGCAATATCTTGGCGGCCAACAACTCCTATGTGATGATGCTCAACTCGACGCAGGTCGAGGGTATGCCCGCATCGGTAACGAGTGTCGCACGCGAAAAGGCCGAGGAGTTAGGCGAGAAGGGCAAATATGCCTTTACGCTCCACAAGCCAAGCCTTATCTCGTTCCTGACAACGTCGCCTAACAAGGATTTGCGCAAACAGCTATACAAGACCTACTTGGAGCGTTGCAACAATGGCGGTGAGTACGACAACAATGCGTTGATAAACGAGATAGTTGCTCTGCGTATCGAGAAGTCCAATCTGCTTGGCTATAAGAACTATGCCGAGTATGTAACCTCCGACCAGATGTCGGGTTCGCCAAAGGCGGTCTATAAACTGCTCGACGAGATTTGGGAGCCGGCACTCGACAAGGCAAAGGAGGAGTTGGCCGAGATGGAGCAACTCTTCAAGGAGAATTATACCGATGCGGAGTATCGTTTCGAGGCCTCCGATTGGTGGTACTATGCCGAGCAGGTGCGCCAGACCAAATATTCGATTAACGAGGAGGTTGTTCGCAACTACTTTTCGCTCGACAATGTGCGTCAGGGTGTCTTTAATCTCGCCAATCGCCTCTATGGTCTTACGTTCCGCCCTGTGTCGGTGCCGTTGTATCACGCCGACGTCTCGGCCTTCGAGGTTCTCGATGCCGATGGCTCGCACCTCGGAGTGTTGTATTTCGACTTCCATCCACGTGCAGGTAAGGGTCAAGGTGCTTGGTGCGGTTACTTCCGTGAGCAACGCTACGATGAGGCAGGTGTGCGTACCGCCCCTGTTGTGAGCATCGTCTGCAACTTCACATCTCCAACCGAGACAACGCCTTCGTTGCTCACTATCGACGAGACGCTGACGCTCTTCCACGAGTTTGGCCACGCGCTCCACTTCCTCTTTACCGATGTGCGATACAACGGCTTGATTGGTGTCGAGGGCGATTTTGTCGAGCTTCCGTCGCAGATTATGGAGAATTGGGCTTTGGAGCCGGAGATGTTGCGTACCTATGCCGTTCACTATCGTACGAAGGAGATTATCAGCGACGTGATGGTTAATCGTATTCGCCAAAGTTCGATGTTCAATCAGGGCTTTGCTACGACCGAGTTGGTGGCTGCCGCGCTGATTGATATGGATATCCACTCGTTGGAGAAGAGTGAGCCTATCGCCGTCAGCGAGTTTGAGTTCAACGCTCTCTACGAAAAACGCAAGATGTTGTGGCAAATCGAACCACGTTACCGCTACTCCTATTTTGCTCATATCTTCTCGGGTGGCTATTCGGCGGGCTACTACTTCTACATCTGGGCCGAGGTGCTCGATAAAGATGCCTTTGAGGCCTTCCGCGAGAGTGGCGACCTCTTCGACCGCAAAACGGCTGCGGCCTTCCGTCGAGAGGTGCTGTCGCGAGGTGGCTCGGCCGATGGAATGTCGCTCTATACCGCATTTCGCGGTGCGGCTCCCGACAAGAGCGCGATGTTGAAGGGCCGAGGCTTGTGGAAAGAGCCGGAGGTGGTTGAACCAAGCGAAGAGGAGTCGATGCCCAAGCGTCCGCAAATGATGTCGTTGCCCGAAAAGGTCAGATAAACAGGGTAATACCCACCGAAGATAAAATGTTGAAAACCGTAAAATTATAGAAAGTATGAAAAAACTATTGTTTATTATGTCTGCTACTGCACTTATGGCAAGTTGCGGCGACTCTATCCCTGTTGCCCAGCTGCCGGAGATTGACACAACCAACCCTCTGCTTGCCGAGTGGGATACTCCGCACGCAACACCTCCATTCGACAAAATCGCTTTGGAGCACTATGAGCCTGCATTTGAGACCGCTATTGCCGTAAGTCGTGCCGAGGTCGATGCTATCGTAAATAACCCCGAGAAGCCAACCTTCGTTAATACTATCGTAGCGTTGGAGAAGCAGGGTGCGATGCTTAACCGTATTGCCGGCATCTTCTTCAATATGCTCGAAGCCAACACTTCGGACGAGATGCAGGCAATCGCTATGCGTGTTCAGCCAAAACTCACCGAGTTGTCGAACGATACGTCGCTCAACCCCGAACTCTTCAAGCGTGTAAAGGCTGTTTATGAGAATAAGAGCCTCTTCCTCTCGGCCGAGGACGAGAAACTGCTCGACGACACCTACGAGGGCTTCGTGCGTAGCGGTGCAAACCTCTCGGAGGAGGATAAGGCGCTCTATCGTGAATACACGAACGAACTCTCGTCGCTGACCTTGAAGTTTGGCCAAAACTCGCTTGCTGCAACCAACGCCTACTCCTACAACATTACCAACCCAAAGAAGGTTGAGGAGTTGCCGGCATTCGTTAAGGAGGGCTTGGCGATGGAGGCAAAGGCTCGTGGCCAGAAGGGCTGGACCGTGACGCTCAAAGCCCCAAGCTATGTTCCGTTTGTTACCTATTCGTCGCAGCGCGATATTAAGGAGGCTCTGTGGCGTGCCAATAACACACGCGCTATCGGTGGCTCGTTTGACAATATGGAGAACGTTAAGCGTATCGTAGCGTTGCGTTTGAAGATTGCCAACCTGCTTGGCTATGAGCGCTACTCCGACTATGTCCTCGCCAACCGTATGGCCGAGAAGACCGAGACCGTAAATTCGTTCCTTGCCGAGTTGCTCGACCAGACCAAGGAGTTTGCCGTGCGCGATTACCAGACAATCAACGAGTATGCTGCATCGCAGGGCTTGAAGGGCGATGTGATGCCGTGGGATTTTGGCTATTATAGCGAGAAATACAAGAACGAGAAGTATGCCGTGAATGACGAGCAGATTAAGCCATATCTCCAACTCGACAATGTGCGCGAGGCTGTATTTATGCTCGCCAACCGCATCTATGGTCTAACCTTTACCCCTGCCGAGAATATCGCGGTATATCACCCCGACGTGAAGGCCTACGAGGTTAAGGATATCGATGGCTCGCACCTTGCAGTCCTCTATCTCGACTTCTTCCCACGCGAGTCGAAGCGTTCGGGTGCGTGGATGACCGAGTTCCGCGGTACGAGCGTTGAGTATGGTGGCGACGAGGTGCGTCCGCTTGTTTCGCTCGTGATGAACTTCACCAAGCCGACCGAGACGATGCCGTCGCTCATCACCTTCGACGAGTTTACAACCTTCCTCCACGAGTTTGGTCACGCTTTGCACGGTATGCTCGCCAAAGGTAAGTACGAGTCGCTTAACGGTACAAGCGTATATCGCGACTTCGTAGAGCTTCCGTCGCAGATTATGGAGAATTGGGCCACCGAGAAGGAGTACCTCAACCTTTGGGCAAAACACTATCAGACGGGCGAGGTTATCCCTGGCGAGTTGGTCGATAAGATTATCGCATCGAAGAACTACTTGGCTGCCTATGCCAACGTGCGTCAGCTTTCGTTCGGTATGACCGATATGGCTTGGCACACTCTGACCGAGGCCTACGAGGGCGATGTTGTTGAGTTCGAGCATAAGTCGATGGAGGCAACGCAGGTCGTTCCAACTGTCGAGGGTACTGCTATGGCAGGTGCTTTCGGTCACATCTTCTCGGGTGGCTATGCATCCGGTTACTATGGCTATAAGTGGGCCGAGGTGCTTGCTGCCGACGGCTTCTCGCTCTTCAAGGAGAAGGGTATCTTCGACCGCGAGACTGCATCGAAGTTCCGTGAACTGCTCTCGTCGGGTGGCAAAGAGCACCCAATGGAGCTCTATGTCCGTTTCCGTGGTCATAAGCCACAGACCTCGGCGCTTATCGAGCAGATGGGCCTGAAATAAATAGGTTTGAGACGGCCGTTGTGGCCGCTAACAAAATGAGACCGATGGGGTGTGCGTCGAGTACCACCCATCGGTCTCTTTTTTTTGCCGAGGTCGGCGCGAAGGAGGGTTAGTGGCGTTAGAAATTCTTTTCCCCAAATCTCCCTACACTACCTATACTCACTGACCCCCCCCCACAAATCGCCCCAAACTACTGTCGGCTGTGGCAATTGACGGCCCGCAAGGAGGTCGAAAAAAGAAAAATGACGATATTTTTGCGAAAAATTTGGGGCGAAGGTTGTAAATCAAAAAAAT
>JAGBWT010000200.1 GCA_017629615.1 Alistipes sp.
GGCTCGATGGCACACCGCCACCTTACGCTCGAAAGTCGTAGCCTGCCCCTCTTCATCGAAGGCCATTACGACCAACGCTGCACCGAGGTCACGCACCCTACGCGCACGGTCCAAGAATAGTTGCTCGCCCTCTTTGAGCGACAACGAATTGACAATCGCCTTGCCCTGCACGCACTTCAACGCCGCCTCGACAACCTCGAAGCGCGACGAGTCAATCATAAACGGCACGGCTGCAACCTCGGGGTCGGAGGCCATAAGGCGTAAGAAGGTCTGCATCTGCGCCACACTATCAAGCAGAGCATCGTCCATATTGACGTCGATAATCTCTGCTCCGTCACGCACCTGCGCACGAGCAATCGTAAGAGCCTCGTCGTAGGCTCCCTCCTTAATCAGACGCAAGAAACGACGACTACCAGCCACGTTGCATCGCTCTCCGACACAAGTTAGCGACTCGCCACAATCAAATCGCTCCAAGCCTGCCAACCACGCCACACGACCCTCCGAGCGTTGTCGCACCTTCGACTTGCGGGCAACGGCAGCAGCAATGGCGGCTATATGTGCAGGCGTTGAGCCACAACAACCTCCGACGATATTGACCACCCCCTCATCGAGAAATCGACCCACAGCCTCGGCCATATCCTTGGGTGAGGTCGTATAGCGCCCCATAGCGTCGGGCAGACCTGCATTCGGGTAGGCACTGATATAACAAGGGGCAATGGCCGACAACCGACCAAGAAGCGGCAACATCTCGTCGGGGCCAAACGAACAGTTAAGACCGACAGCTAATAAATCGACGTGGGCAACCGAAGCAAGCATCGCTTCGAGCGACTGTCCTGCAAGCATACGCCCCGAGGCATCGGCTACGGTCACCGACAATATTATCGGCAGACGTACGCCACGACGCTCAAAGACCTCCGAAGCCGCAGCAAAGGCAGCTTTGGCATTGAGGGTATCGAATACCGTCTCAACGAGCAACAAATCGACGCCACCCTCGACCAGCGCGTCAATCTGCTCGATATAGGCTTGGCACAAGGTATCGAAATCGAGGTCGCGAGCCGACGGATTCTCGATATCCGACGACATCGACAATGTATGACCCGTAGGGCCTATTGAGCCTGCCACAAATCGCGGACGCGAAGGGGTCAGCGCACTCATACGCTCGGCCTCGGTGCGGGCAATAGTTGCGGCAGCGAGATTGAGCCTACGCACCTCGCCAGCCATACCATACTCGGCTTGCGAGATGGCTTGCGACGAGAAGGTGCAAGTTTCGATTATATCGGCACCAGCCTCCAAATAGGCGCGGTGAATGGCGGCAACAACATCGGGGCGCGACAACACAAGCAGGTCATTATTGCCCATCTGCCGTATGGGGTGCGAGGCAAACTCCTCGCCTCGGAAATCGCTCTCCGAGAGGTTGTATTGCTGGATTTGAGTACCCATTGCTCCGTCGAGCAACAGGACTCGCTCGCCCAACAGCGCAGTAATAGAAGGTCGGCTCATTGGTCTGTTAATAAACGGCTTTGGCTATCTGTTCGATGCTACGCACGGCATTCATCGTATAGAAGTGTATGCTTGGCACTCGTGCTGCCTTCAACTCGCGAGCTTGTGCCGTTGCCCACTCTACGCCAAGAGCCTTCACATCGTCGTTGGTGCGACAGCGACGCAACTCGTTCGAGAGGTCGGTCGGCAGGTCGATATGGAAGGTCTTTGGCAAAAGTGACTGTTGCGAAAGCGAGGTAAGAGGTTTCAGACCCGGGATAATCGGCACCTCGATACCCGCTTTACGGCAACGCTCAACGAAGTCGAAATAGCGACGGTTGTCGAAGAACATCTGCGTCACGACATACTCCGCACCTGCATCGATTTTTGCCTTCAACGCCTCGATATCGCTCTCGATATTCATCGCCTCCTCGTGTTTCTCGGGATAGCCTGCAACACCAAACGAAAATCGCTCGGAGAGAGGTTGATTAGCCACACCGTCGAGCATCTCTCCACGATTAAAGGCCTCGACCTGACGGCAGAGGTCAATAGCGTGGGCGTGGCCACACGGCTCGGCAACAAATCGTCGTTCGCCCTTTGCCGCATCGCCTCGCAACAAGACCAGGTCGGTAATTCCGAGATACGACAGGTCGATAAGCGAGTTCTCGATTTCGGCTTTCGTATAGCCACTGCATATAACGTGAGGCACAGTTGGCACTCCATAGCGGCCCTTCAACGCAGCAGCGATAGCCACCGTTCCAGGGCGCATACGCTCGTGAAAACGCTGAAAAACACCCTCCGCAACCTCGCGATAGACGACCTCGGTGCGGTGGGTTGTGATGTTGATATAGGCGGGATTAAACTCGACAAGGCGGTCGATTTCGCCATAGAGGCTATCTACCCCCTTGCCACGCAATGGTGGCAAAATCTCTATCGAGAAGGCTGTCGAACGGGCCGATGCAAGTTGTGATGCTACGCTCATTGGTTAAAGACTTTACGGTAGTGAAACTAATGATGACTCGGACAATCGTGGTGGTCACACATCTGCCCCGAATCGCTCACGCGACCAGCCAGATAATCGGCCACAACAGCCTCGACCTGGCCCGAGCAACCGCGAATAACCGCGATATTGTGGGCAGCAAGTACGCGCTTTGCGCCATCGCCCATATCGCCCGCAAGCATAATGCTCACACCTGTCGCCGCCAAGCGTGAAGCGATGTCGGACTTACAACCGCACCCTTCTGGCGAGGGCATTGTTGTCGTCTCCACAACAACTCCACCTACGACCTTGAAGAGCGTATAGTAGGCGCAGTGGCCAAAGTGGTTATCGACCCTACCCTCGCGTGTTGGGAGGGCAATGGTGGTCGGAGCAAGCGAGAAGTTTGTCATAGGCACACTATCTGTTTTGGTTTTGCGCTCGATACAAAAAACGGTCGATGCCCCGCACCGACCGCTTATATATCCAACCCCAAGGATTAGTTCGCAGGAGTCTCGGCAGGAGTTTCAACTGTTGCCTCGGCAGGAGTCTCGGACTGCGGAACGCTCTCTACCTGCTCGGTTGGCTGCAATGCTGCGGCCTCGGCGTCGAGAGTCGAAACCTTGCTACCACCAACAAAAATCGACGATACAAGGCACAATACCAAGATTACAACCGCTGTACCCCAAGTGAACTTTTCGAGGAAGTCGGTCGTCTGACGAACACCCATAATCTGGTTCGATGCACCGAAGTTCGATGCCATACCGCTCTTTGGATTCTGAACCAATACAGCGAGAACGAGCAAAAGGCTCGCGATAAGAATCAATACAATACAAAGTGTGTACATATCTGCAATTTTTATTTATTATTTTCTATATTTTCGATTTTCTCGGCAAAGTAAACACTTTTTTCTGGATTTAGCAAACTTAATTTGCGATATATTTCAACAGCCTCCGATTTCAGCCCCTGCAACATATATACCTCGGCCAACTCCTCGCTCACCAAATCGTCCTCCTCGTCGAGTTGAGCCTCCGTTGCAATATCGTCGGCAGCACCCTCCTCGTCGGCCACAATACGGTAGTCGTCGAGGCGCAAAAAGCGGTCGATAATCTCGCCCTCGGTAACGGCTACAAGCCTTGTGCGGTCGATACGCGGAAGGTCGAACGACCTCACTCCACGAAAGGGCAGAAGCGCCGCATCATAGACCGAACACTCACCACTCACCCTCTCACGAACGACCCTCGCCGCCGTAAACCAGGGTGCCGAGGCAAGCACTCCATCGACCATCGCCACATCGGGCGCATCGCTACCTCCGGCAGAGGCTATATAGTTTTTGAACTGCTCCATAACCCACGCACTACCAATTCGATGCCGACGCCTGGAAAATATCGGTCACAAGTTGCTCGACAATCTCGGCCATCAATTCGCCCTCGACCTCGGTCAGCAACTTCGTTGAGTCGTAGTCGGCATAGGCCGAGAAGTTACGAGCGCGGAACGACATCTTGTCGTCGATAAGGTTCGTAAAATTGACCTTGACGGTGATGGTCAGACGGTTCTGCAACGCAAAGTCGCCACTCGACACCGACGAGGTGGTCGAGGTATAGCCGACAATCTCGCCCTCGAAGGCAAAGTCGCCACCCTCGGGAACCTGGACAAGGCGCGTACGATTGGCAAAGCGTTGGGTCAGCTCGTCGGTAATGAGCGCACTCAACGCAGGTGCTACCATCGGGGCATTGTTTGGGAAATAGGCGACGCTGAACGTCTTTGCATCGGGCGGAATAGAGGCACCCGACAACGAATATTTGACCGTACAACCGGCCGCAAGCATAAGCACTGCAAAGGCCGCAAAAATCAACTTTTTCATTCTTCGATTCCAAGTTCTTTGATTCGACGATAGAGCGTACGCTCCGACATAAAGAGTTCGGCAGCTGCCGCACGACGCGACCCTCCGTTACGACGCAACGCACGGACTATCTGCTCGCGCTGCATATCGGCTTTGGTCATCTCGCGTGGTTGCTCCTCGACAACCTCGGCCAGCACATCGTAATCGACCGTAGCAGCCGACGGAAGCAGTGCCGCAGGCGAAGCCGACGTCTCGGCCATTGGAGAAGGTCGGTATCCGTAACCGCCACGCATCTCCAAGACCATCTGTTTCAGGTCGTTAATATCGCGACGCATATCGAACAATATCTTGTAGAGCAGTTCGCGTTCCGAGGCCATATCCTCGATACGCATACCACCCGCAATGCTCGTCGATGACGATGGTTCGTCGGGCAGGTAGCGCGACAAGATTTCGGCCGAAATATCGCGTGAAGGCTCAATAGCCGAAATCTGCTCGGCCACATTTTTCAGCTGGCGGATATTGCCGCGCCAATAGTGCGCTTCGAGCATACGGCGTGCCGACTCATCGAGCGACACCGCAGGCATACGATACTGCACCGCAACATCGGAGGCAAACTTACGGAAGAGCAGATATATATCCTCCCTACGCTCACGCAATGGCGGAACAGCCACAGGCACCGTATTGAGTCGATAGTACAAATCCTCGCGGAAACGACCATCGGTGATAGCTTGCAACAGGTCATTGTTGGTTGCTGCGACTACTCGCACATTGGTCTTTTGGACCTTTGCCGAACCTACGCGTATAAATTCGCCCGTCTGCAACACACGCAACAAGCGTACCTGGGTCGAGAGTGGCAATTCGCCCACCTCGTCGAGGAAAATCGTACCGCCATCGGCCTCCTCGAAGTACCCCTTACGCGATTCGACAGCACCCGTAAAGGCTCCCTTCTCGTGGCCAAAGAGCTCCGAGTCAATCGTACCTTCGGGAATTGCACCACAGTTTACCGCCACATATTTGTTGTGTTTGCGGGCCGACATAGCGTGAATAATCTGCGGGAAGAACTCCTTACCCACTCCGCTCTCACCGGTCACCAACACCGACAAATCGGTCGGAGCGACACGCAGTGCCACCTCCAACGCGCGATTGAGCAACGGCGAGTTGCCGATGATTCCAAATCGTTGTTTGATTGAGAGTATATCCATTCTATCTCCTTTTTTCAGTTGGTTTGCAGAGCCTTACACCCACTATCGTTAGTTGCCGAGTTGGTCGAGAGGCACAACGCGCAACTGCTCGATTGACGGCTCTTGCGCCACCTCCTCGGTCGTCTGCCAACAATAGAAGGCATAGCCCAAGGCAGCCACTGCCATAGCGAGCGCAATGAGTGCAAAAACTATAAACTTATCGATACCTTGCTTACGCGCTTTTGGCGCACGACGCGGACGATAACGCTCCGGTATCTCGACCTTGCGCGGACGCTCCGCCACTTGGCCACGAGGCTCTACCACAGGCCGTACGACAGGCCGTACAACAGGCTCGGGTTTGGGCGGCATCGGTGGCTCGACAGTCGGTGTTGTAACACGCACAGAAGCTTGATTTTCGGGCGATTGCAAAGTCTCGGCCGTACGCTTTGGCAGGGCCGTAAATACCAAACTACCCATCGCCCCACGACGCAAAACACCAAGCCTACCGATAACGCAATAGCCCTTGGTCTCGACATCGTTACGAACGTCAAACAAAAAGCGGTCGATTGCTCCTGCAACCTCGATTTCGCCCAAGCCCTGCGCTGCAAGTATCGAGCGTAACACCCCATCGTCACCCTTCAACAACTCCGAAAAGAGTATCTCACCCGAGGCCTTCACAACAAAGGCTCCGAGCGACGGCACTACCAAACGACGCGACGTACGAAGGTGGTCGGCTATTATATCTGCAATATTAACCATATTATCTTGCAAAGATAGTATTTTTTTCAAGGATTGCAAAATAGGGAGGGCAGAGAATGATATTTAATGGCAAGGAATGGCAAAAATAAAAGATTTGCTGGGTAGAATGGGTTGTGATGGGTAGAATGGGGAGGCTGTCATAAGAGGCTACCCAGGCTACTCAAACTACCCAAACTACCCATCACCCTTAACGCCTCTAACGACCCTAACAACCCTTAACGACCCTAACGACCTTAACAAAAAAAGGCCACCTCCAGGTGACCGAAAATTGATTTTAGAAGTGGCTTTGCAAGGCTCGGCGGTTTTGGCGGCGATGGGCTGTACTTGGCGTACTGCCCATTGCTGACAAAAGCTTAGCGGAAGCAAAGACATTATAAAATCGATTTTCAAAAATTGATTTTAGAAGCGGCTTTGCAAGGCTCGGCAAAATTTATCGACGATGGGTTGTACTGTTTGTACTACCCATTGGCGGAAATTTTGTTAGCCGCAGAAAAGACCTTATAAAATCAATTTTTACTTCAAGGAGTCAATATAAGCCTTAATCTTCGGCGCAGGATCCTCCCAACCTTCGGGCTTAATCACTTTGTTATCCTTCGGGTTGTAGTGAGGCTTGCCATCGGGCCAGAGTTTGGCCATATTGGCACGCTGCACGATAGCAAAGAGTTCGTCGGGTTCGAGACCCATCTCGACCATTGTGCCGAGAGCAAAATACATCAGGTCAATCATTGCGTCGGCCTGCTCATAAACGTCCTCTGCCACAAGGAATTCGGCGACCTCCTCGTTCATCCACTTGGCACGCGACAAGGCGCGTTTTTTGGAAATCATCGTAGGTTTATCGGCTACGGGGTGTCCGAACTTCTCGTGGAAAAGTCGGACGTCGTTCCACTCTTTTTTCATAGTTGTAAAAATATTTATCGTTGGTGCAAAGATAGAAATTTTGGTCGATATATTTCGTATTCTGCACTTATATTCTTATATTTGCACGTTTTATATGCTCGCGCGCAATATGCGTATACGCGCAAAGCAACTTATAATGAGGAAATTAGAATAATAATAACTATAAAACATTAAAAACTATGTGTGGAATTGTCGGTTATCTCGGCAAGCAAAATGCTTACAAAATCTTGATTCAGGGTCTGCACAGACTCGAATATCGTGGTTACGACTCGTCGGGTGTTGCTATGATTAGCGATTCGTCGGAGTTGAACATCTACAAGTCGAAGGGCAAGGTCGAGGCTCTCGAACACTATGCCAACAACAAAGATTTGAGTGGCTCTATCGGTATTGCTCACACCCGTTGGGCAACCCACGGCGAGCCTAACGATATCAACGCTCACCCTCACTACTCGCAATCGCAGTCGCTTGCGCTCGTTCACAACGGCACAATCGAGAACTACAACGTTCTCAAAGAGGCTCTCATTGCACAGGGTTACGAGTTTGTCAGCGAGACCGACACCGAGGTTGCGGTACAGCTTATCGAGTATATCAAGACCAAGAACAACTGCTCGCTCTTCGAGGCCGTACGCGAGGCTACGCACCAAATCGTCGGTGCATACGCCATTGCCGTCATCGACCGCAACAACCCCGACGAGATTATCGCTGCACGTCAGTCGTCGCCACTCGTAATCGGTGTTGGCGAGGAGGAGTACTTCCTCGCATCGGACGCAACGCCTATCATCGAATACACCAACAAGGTCATCTACCTCAACGATGGCGACATCGCTATCATCAACCGCAACGAGGGCTTGCACGTCTTTGCAGCCGACAGCCCTGTTGAGTCGGAGATTTGCATCACGGAGCTCAAAATGAGCATCGACGAGTTGGAGAAGGGTGGCTACCCACACTTTATGCTCAAAGAGATTTTCGAGCAGCCTCGTACGCTGGCCGACTGTATCAGCGGTCGTATTGCGGCCGACGGCAAGAGCATCGTCCTCTCGGGCGTAATCGAGCATAAGGAGAAGTTCCTCAACACCAAGCGCATCATCATCGTTGCCAGCGGTACATCGTGGCACGCAGCTCTTATCGGTAAGCACCTTATTGAGGACTTCTGCCGCATACCTGTTGTTGTGGAGTATGCGAGCGAGTTCCGTTACAGCAACCCTGTTGTCTCGGAGGGCGACGTACTCA
>JAGBWT010000201.1 GCA_017629615.1 Alistipes sp.
AAGGAGAAGGCGAAGAAGGAGAAAATCACCGACCCTCGTCTGCTTACGGTAATGAGTATGACAAAGATGTCAAAGGAGAGCCAATACATCGTTAAGAACCGAGCATTGAAGACAAACCACCGCGCAGTACAAGGTTTCGATATCAGCGCCGATGGCACAATGTGGTATAGCCAGCCAGGCCAGATAGGTAAGAACCAACAAGGTCTTACCAAGATTCACGAGAACTATATCGTCCGCATCAAGGACGGCAAGCGTGAGACTATGACACTGCGCTATTTCGGTGGTGCCAACAATATAGCTATTGAAAATGCAGCAGATGGCGATTATATATGGATTGGCAGTAATGGAGATAAGTGGCACGGACATTACCACCGTACCCGCACCATTTCGCGCGTACCTTTCACAGTCGATGGCGAGGCTAATAACGGCTATGCAGGTGAAACCTATTACCTCGGTGGTAACTCGGCTCGATACACTTGGCCTTCGATAGATGTCGAAAACGACCTACTCTGCGTATCGACCCAGAATGCAGGTGCTGTAACGGTACATATCTACAACCTCTCGGAGGCTCGCTCATTGTCAGACAGCAACATCAAGCTCAAAACTACTTGGAAGGGTGAGATGGTTGGCGAGGACGAGGAGACTGTCGTTCGCACCATCAAGGCAAAGGATTTGACCACTTTGGAGCCACTCTACACCTTCACTATTGCAAAGCCAGACAAAGAGACTGCCGACCCTGCAAAGGAGCCAAACTACTACACCTATCGTGCGTTAGATATCGACAAGGACTATGTATACTTCGTCGAGGGCCAGCACAACAAGGGTAACAGCAAAGTTGAGTCGAAGGGTTACATCACCGTATTCGACCACGCAGGTCGTGTTGTACTGCCAAAGCGTCGTATCCAGGCTATCCACGATAAGTATCTGCTCGAAACTATCGGCATCACGCCTAATGGCTATGCCGACGTAGCAGGTATTCAGGTTAAGGGTAGCACAATCTACATTCTCTTCGCGGCTCAAAACATCGACAGCCGTGGCAAGAAGGTATTGCGTGCCAATGTCGTAAAATACGAGTAGGACAACTCCCGCCCTATCAAATAAGCAGGCCGTTGAGAAAAACTCAACGGCCTGTTTTATATCCTCGCCACTTAATTGCACGGGTTTTGCAACACCACAACTAAACAAAACCAAAAAGTGCAATGAAAAAATTTCTATCCTATCTTCTGCCCGTACTTCTATGTATTGCTATGGGCTGGATTGCATCACTCCTACAAACCTCGGCTCTGATTGAGTGGTATCCGACACTCAACCACTCGCCACTCTCGCCTCCTGCCTACATCTTCCCGATTGCCTGGGCGATACTCTATGTGCTGATGGGTTTGAGCATCGGCTCGCTAATATCGCGAGGCGATATGAGCCTTGTCAAACTATGGCTCTTTCAGTTGTTGGTCAATTTCTTGTGGAGCATAACATTCTTCGCCCTTCGCTCGCCTTTTGCCGGATTGATTACCATATTGATACTCGACGTTGCGGTCCTGACCTATATTATATATGCCTTTGCTCGCCGAGCATTGGCAGCGTGGCTCTTTATCCCCTACTTTCTATGGTTATTGTTTGCCACCTACCTATCGGGATATATCTACATCAACAATTTTGACTCCACATACAACGCCTACGCCCAAACAGCCCCTGCAACTGCGACAAAGAGTATAACCTACTCTCTTCCACCTATTCGCTACGCCCACGATGCGCTTGCACCTTTGATGAGTAGCGAGACCATCGACTACCACTATGGTAAGCATCTGCGAGGCTATATCGATAATCTGAACAGACTGATTGTATCGACCCCATACGAAGGTTTAACACTCGACCAACTCGTTGTGCAAAGCGACGGGGCGCTATTCAACACCGCTGCCCAAGTGTGGAATCACACCCTATTTTTCGACGGGCTAACGCCATCGCAAGGCGAGATACCCGATGGCTTGGAACACGCCATAGTGCGTGATTTCGGTTCGGTCGAGGAGTTTCGCCGACAATTCACCCAAGCCGCCAACTCGCTCTTTGGTTCGGGCTGGGTATGGTTGGTCGAGAACAACAAAGGGGAACTCTCCATCATAACAACGACCAACGCCGACAATCCTCTGCGTCGCGGCCTTAATCCACTTCTCACGCTCGACGTTTGGGAACACGCCTACTATATCGACCACCGAAATCGTCGAGCCGACTTCATCGAGGCGTGGTGGGGGCTTGTCGATTGGGAGCAAGCCGAGAGGCGTATGTTGCACAATCAGCAATAACAAAACGATGGGGCTATCCTTTTTATAGATAGCCCCATCATCAACACTTATATCCGACTTACTAATCGCCGTAAGAGTCGGCCTTTGCAGTCCACATTGTAAGCAGGGTTACCATACCAAGCAATGCCATAACAGCCGCTGTCATATATGCAGCGTCCCAACCATAGGCCTCGATAAGCACGCCAAATACAGCGCCCGAAATAATGGTGCTGGCATAGCCAAAGATACCAAGAATACCATTAGCGGTTGCGGCAGCCTTGTTGGTTGCCTGATTTGCAGCAGCAACACCAAGCAATGCCTGCGGGCCATAGATAAAGAAACCGATAAAGGTAAACGGAATCATCTGTACCCACCACGGAGCCGACGATGGAATAAACCAGAACGACAACACAGCCACAAGAGCTCCGAGCGTACAGAAGAAGCAGGTGTGGTGAGCCTTATTCTTGAAGAGGTGGTCGGTGAGCCAACCCGCTACAACCATACCGATATTACCGCCTACAAACTCAAAGACAATGCAGAGAGTCGTAGCCAGAGCAATCGACAAACCCTTCGACTCGGTAAGCAACATAGGGCCCCAATCGAGGAAGGCAAAACGCACCACATAGACAAAGAAATTTGCCAAAGCCAAAGTCCAAATCAGGCGGTTGCCAAAGACCTTGCGACGAACCAATGCCTTATATTCGGCCTTCTGCTCTTCGGAAGAGGCAGCAGCTTGGCTCTTCTCGATAACCTCCGGAAAACCGAGGTCCGATGGCTGATTCTTAACAAAGAAGAAGATACCGATAGAGCCCAACATTGCGAAAATAGCAGGAATAATAAAGCAATAACGCCACGCGCCGAAGTGCTGGGCAAATTGAACGACATTTGCATTCTCGACCTTCGACAGATTCTCGGTAATCATAGCAACCATCTCGGAGTTGCCACTCACATCGACGCCCAAGTGTGGCATAATATACCAACCACAAAGACCAAAGACAAGACCTGCGCCAATCGAGTGCGACATATTCCATATCGACATCTTGGTAGCCAACTCCTTTGGAGCAATCCAATGGGTCAAAATCTTGGTAATTGGCGGCACACCCATACCCTGGCAGTAACCGTTAATAATCCATACTATACCCATAATATAGACCAACACCGATGTAAAGGCCCAAGTCGTACCATACTTTGCAGCAATAGCAATAACCCACTCGGCAGCCGTATCGCTAAATCCGAAGAAGATATTGACCAAAGCACACAACATAAGGCCGAGCGATGCCACAATACGCGCACTACCTCGGTCGGAGATAATACCGTTTGCGAAACGCGAAAGACCATAGATAACTCCGTGCAACGTAAGGAATAGACCAAGTTCGACCTTCGATATACCAAACTCGGCTTGAAGACCGGGCATTGCCAACGAGAAGTTTTTGCGCACAAAATAGAAGAGCGCATAACCAATCATCGTAGCAATAATGGTCTCCCACTGCCAATATTGAAAGGAAAATTTTGTTCGTTTCATATAAAGTTAAGTTTTAGGTTATAGGCACATACTACTCTGCAACCTCCCAAATACCGCCCTTGCCAAACAGACGCTCGGTAAGTTCTGGCAGCAAACCAAGACGATAGACAACGTCGATATTGGTGAAGCGGCTACGCATATATGGGATATAGGAGAAGGTCTTACGCATACGCTCACGCGAAACACCGATATGCTCCGGCTCGTATGGCGCACCTACCAGACGCAAGTTCTCACGTACCTCCTCAAACGGAATAATCTGGGCAGCAATCTGCTCTTTGAGCGTTGGCCAAGCGGCCTTCAACGCCTCCAACTGCTTGCGCAAACCCTCCTTATCGACATACTTGCCACGAGTCTCTTTCAAACCGCGAGCAAGGTGACCCGGCTTACCCTCGAATACCTCGCGAATCTCGGCCTCCTGCTCCTCCCACGATTTCCAAGCCTCTACGCACTTATCGACATCGAGAGCAGCAATATCCTTCTCCAACAAGAATTCGAGCGATGCAGTCGATGCGAGCGTACCGATACCAACCTTGAAACCGTGCGAAACGTGCTTACCCTCGAAGCACAAATCCTCCATATCCCAGCAGTGCGAGAACTGATGCTCGGTACCCGATGCAGGACGGCTCGACTGTACGGCTTGCATAGCAAAGCCGCTCATCAACAGACCCTCGGCCAAAGCCTCGGTATATTTAACATCACCCTCACGAACAGCCGATGGAGCCGAAAGCGACTCGCGCAGACCATTCTGCACCAAGTCCCAACCAAACTTATCGACAGCCTCGTTGCCTGTAACATCGGCCAACAACCAATCGGCAGCAGCCGGAATCTTGGCGATAAGGTCGGCATAACCCGATGCAGCCAACTCCTTTGGAGCCTCGGCAGCGATAATAGGGTCCATAACGAAACCATAAGGTGCAGGGCAATCGAATGTCTGCTTATTGCCATCTTTGGTAATCGACGAGCCAAAAGCGGTATATCCGTCCATCGACGCTGCTGTACCTACGCACATATACTTACGCGAAAGAAGGTACGAAACATATTTCGTAAGGTCGTTCAACACACCCGAACCAACTGCAATAGCCGAGGCCTCGGTCTTCTCCAAACGAGCTTTAAGACTCTCGACGTGTTGCCACTCGGCATAGAAATCCTCGGCCGAAAAGACAAACGGCTCCTCCTGCTCGATACCTGCCGCCTGCAACGATGCATATACAGCCTTACCTGCAACTTCCCATGTATTTTCGTCGGCAATAATGATAGCCTTCTGCTGTGGGAAAAGTTTGGCAAACATCTCGCCTGTTCGCGATACTACACCTGCTCCGATAAAGAGGTCTTTGGTGTCGGTTGTGCGTTGAAGCGCACTCTCTACTTTGTTCATAGTTGTCTATATTTTATCGTTTTACAAATTATTTCTTCTGACCATAATAGGCATTGGCGCCGTGCTTACGATTGTAGTGTTTCTCGATAAGGCGACGATTCATCTCTATCGACGGATTAAGCGCAACGGCAATCGACGCCATACGCGCAACCTCCTCCAACACAACCGAAGCCGTTACCGCATCGGCAGCCGAACGACCCCAAGTGAATGGGCCGTGGTGCTTAACCAAAACGGCTGGGGTATACATCGGGTCGATATCGGTAAATGTCTCGGCAATAACATCGCCCGTCGAGGCCTCATACGACACCTCAATCTGCTCGTCCGACAATTCACCCGTACAAGGGACGTCGCAATAGAAGTTGTCGGCGTGGGTTGTACCGATATTCGGAATCGACAAACCTGCCTGCGCCCACGCTGTTGCGTAGGTCGAGTGGGTGTGAGCTACGCCACCTATCTCCGGGAAGCGGCGATAGAGAGCCAAATGGGTCGGCGTATCGGACGATGGGCGCAAGTGGCCATCGACAACATTACCCTCCATATCGACAACGACCATATCCTCGACCGTCATATCGTCGTAGGATACTCCACTCGGTTTGATTACAACAAGGCCCTTTTCACGGTCGATAGCCGACACATTACCCCACGTCAGGATTACGAGGTTGTGACGCACCAAATCGAGATTGGCCTTTAATACTTGCTGTTTAAGTTCTTCTAACATAGTTTCTATATTTGTTTTAGGTTTTTCGGTTTATTGGCGGCACTGCTCCGCATCTTTCTCCAACACATCGTCGCCCTCCCAATCAAACATCTCGAAATGCGACTTCGCACCAAGCGAGAAGCGGGTGTAGGTTATTGGCAGACCTCGTTGCAGATATACCTTCTCGTAGGCTGTTTTGACCGACAACACCTCATCGGCAAAACCACTACCGTAGATGTCGTTATTGGCAACCTCGCACTCCAAATCGAAGTGACGAATGACCTCGGCCGTATAGTTGAACAGGTGCTGCGAGTCGGTTTTGAGGTTAATCATACCGCCATCGGCAAGAATTTGTGCATAGTAGTTAAGGAAGATTGGCGACGTAAGTCGTTTCTTCGCTCGACGAGTTTTGAGCTGCGGGTCGGGGAATGTAATCCATATCTCGGCAATCTCGCCCTTGGCAAACATCGAGGTTATAAACTCGATACGCGCACGCAGAAAGCCGACATTCGACATCTTTGCTTCGGTAGCACTCTTTGCGCCTCGCCACATTCGTGCGCCCTTTATATCGACGCCTATAAAATTTTTGTCGGGTTCGCGCTCGGCCAACGCTACCGTATATTCGCCCTTACCACAACCAAGTTCCAACACTATCGGATTGTTGTTGTGAAAGAACTGCTCGTGCCAATGCCCTTTGAGAGGGTGGTCGCAACGAAACATCTGCTCAAATTCGGGCTGAACAAAGCACTCGAATGTAAGGTTCTCGGCAAATCGTTTGAGTTTATCTTTTCCCATTTCAAAAACGGATATTATTCGGATTCAATACTTACACCGACAGCCTCGAATCCCGAAAGAGGCTGTTGCGGTGTTATGGTAAAAATATAGCGACCACGTTGCGACAAACAGGCACTGTGGCGATATGGAATGTTGATGGAGGTTGCAACCGAGGTCGCACTATACGGCGGCTCGAACGCAAGCGTCACCAACTCCTCGGTGTGGCACGCATCGGGCGCAGCAACTGCTATGTGCAGAGGCAACGTCTTTCCCTCGAAATTGCGGTTGTAGCGAACTGCAATCGAGATACGACGAAGCGAGAGCGTATCGTCGTTATCGACAACTACGCTACACGATTCCGACCACTCGTCGCAATCGACACTCGCCATCTCGACCACCGCAGGCGAATCGCACCCAACGCAGAGCATCAACGCAAGCACAAATATCGCAGCACTCCTCCAAGCCATCACTACTCGCCCTTTGCCTCTTTTGCACCCGCAGAACGGTCGTTATTGTGGCGGTGATGGTTGTTGCGATGCGGACGGAAGCCACGACCACGACGCTCCGAGCGCTCATTGCGCTCCGAACGCTCGCCACCCTCCGACGGCTGTTGCGGTTTTGACTCTTTTGCCCCCTCGGCCGAAGCGGTCGGAGCAGGCGTTGCACCATTACCCTCGGTCGAAGCGTGCTGACCACGATTATTGCGACCCTTACCGCGATTATTCTTATTGCGACGCTTCGTCTTATCGAAACGAGTGATGCTATCCTCCTCGGTACGGTATGTTGGCTCTTCGGTCTTTGCTTCGGCTGTATCGCCTACGATTGTATCGACTTTTTTGCCGGCACGATTGAGGGCCAAAATCTCGCGCACACGCGAAACAGGAATTGTCACAACATTGACCATCGCCTCCTTGCTGCTACTGAACGACATCGTATGGGCAAGCACATCGGTCTTGACGAGATAGTACTCGCCGTCCATAGCCTGCAACGGCTCTCGCAGACGCGGAATCGAACGACGTGCATCGGCATAGACATCGTATTCGTACATCAAGCAACATTTGAGTTTGGAGCATTGACCCGCAAGTTTCTGCGGATTAAGCGCAAGGTCCTGCACTCGCGCTGCCGAGGTCGTTACGCTCGAAAAACTCGACACCCACGAAGCACAGCACAACTCACGACCGCAAGCTCCAATACCACCGATGCGGCCCGCCTCCTGACGCGCTCCAATCTGCTTCATCTCGATACGGATATGGAACTGCTCGGCAAAGACCTTAATCAGCTCTCGGAAATCGACACGGCCATCGGCTATGTAATAGAATATGGCCTTAATCTTGTCGCCCTGATACTCTACATCGCCAATCTTCATATCGAGACCCATATCGGCTGCAATCTGGCGCGAGCGAATCATCGTCTCGTGTTCGAGTGCAATAGCCTCCTGCCACTTCTCAATATCGTATGGCTTCGCTTTGCGGTATATCTTCTTAAATTCGCCGTTGTAGGGGTTGAAGCCGACGCGACGCATCTGCTTGGCAACCATATCGCCCGTCAGCGACACGATACCTATATCGTGGCCGGGCGAAGCCTCGACCGCTACGATGTCGCCCACTTCGAGCGGTAGATTATTTACGTTCTGATAGAACGAACGACGTGTATTCTTAAAACGCACCTCGAAAATATCGGTCGGCATCGCAACCGGATAGTCGGCAAGCCACGGCGTTTCGTGCAGTTTGAAACAGCCTCGCGCCATCTTGGCCACAGGCTCTCCGACCTCGTTTTCGCCAAAGGCACAACCTCGGCCGATTTCGGGTTTCATATATTTTGTATAGTCCATATTCCCAAATATATTTATATTTGGGGTAAAGATACGAAAATAATTAGAGATAAGATGCGAAAAATTTAAAAATTAAGAGAAAATTGGGTAAAATGAGTAGTTTAAGTAGAAAGGATTGTTTAGAAAGAGTCCATTCCACCTATTCTAACTACCCTCGCAAAGTGTGCAGATGCCGCGCAACTCGCACCGAGTAGCAGATGGCTGCCGTTGTCAGACCGACGATATAACCGACCATCAGACCCTTTGCACCCATACCAAGAACAAAGGCGCAGAGATAACCCACCGGGATATTGAGCAACACATAGGCCACAAACGAAAGCAATGCGATAATCTTCACATCCTGCATTCCGCGCAAAACACCAACCAGCGTACCCTGGATAGCATCGGATATTTGGTACATCGCCACGAGGATAATCATCGTCGAGGCAAGTGCAACAACCTCCTCATTGATGGTAAACAAACGAGGCATAACACCGCTGAATGCGACAAATCCGACAAGCACCAGCACACCCCACAGTACCCCGACGTGAATAGACGATGTGATAACCTCGCGCAGGGTCTTGCGGTCGCGACAGCCAAAGGCGTGCGACGTACGAATTGTTGTTGCCGTACCGATTGCAATGGTCATCATAAACGCCCCGTTACCGTACGTTCCGCCAATATGGTTGGCCGCAATAGCCTCGGCACCCAGCCACCCCATCATCACACTCGTAACAACGAAGGCGATACCCTCCAAAAACATTTGGCCGGCAACAGGTATGCCGATACGCAACAAATGGACGATATGCTTAACATAGCCCACTCCTCGCGAGAAGAGGCAAAGATAGTCGCGATATTTGCCTTTAATACAAAAATAGGCAAGCGCCACGATTGGTGCAATCGAGCGTGCCACGAGCGTCGCCAAACCCGCACCATAGACGCCCATTGGCTCAAAGCCCAAATGTCCGAAAATAAACACCCAATTAAGCGCAATATTAACGACATTGGTAATGATGGCGATAACCATCGGAGCAACCGTATTACCCACACCTTCGAGCATCTGCTTAAATGCGCCATAGAGCATAACGGCAGGCAACGAGTAGGCCATCAGGCGGTAGTACGGCACAGCCATATCTACCACATCGACAGGCTGTCCAAGCCAATAGAGCATAGGCTCGGTAGCAATCTGCAACAACATAAAGACCACGCCCAACAACGCGCACATAACCAACGATGATTGGAGATAGTGAGCCGTACGACGATACTCGCCACGAGCAAAGTGTTCGCCGATAATCGGAGTGATGCCAAGCGTTATACCAAGCGCCAAACTGAACATCACAAAGCTCATCATAACACCAAATGAGACAGCCGCCAATGGCAGTGTATCCTCACCACCATAGGCTCCAACCATTGCGTTGTCGGCAAACTGCACAACGACATAACCGAGTTGCGACAAAGCAACCGGTGCAGCCAAGCGAAGTGTGGCTTTATAGTGGTCGATATATCTGCCAAAAGTTATCATAGCGCGCAAAGATACGAAAATCTATCGTATTACCAATCTTCGGCAAACGGCATATCTCGACCAGACACCTATATACGTAATTACACAACATCAACCTTTTGTCGCTAATAGAGGTCGCTCTGCTCGCGGCTTTAATGCCG
>JAGBWT010000202.1 GCA_017629615.1 Alistipes sp.
AAAGCACCTATTCCACAAGAACAGGTGCTTTTCTTCGTTCCGATAGAACTACTCTGCCTTCTTCTCGATAGCCAACTTGCCACGATAGAAACCGCACTCTGGGCAAACGCGGTGGTAAAGTACTGCCGAACCACAGTTCGAGCAAATCACTACGGTAGGAACAACAGCCTTGTAGTGAGTTCTTCTTTTGTCACGTCGTGTAGACGAGACTTTGTGTTTTGGATGTGCCATAACTGTACTACTATTTAAGTTTTATATTTTAGTTCTCTCTTTTTCAGAGTATTATTCTTGTTCTTCCTGCTCTGCCTCCTGCTCCTCGGCCGACGTAAAGCGAGCCATCATATCGGGGTCGCAACCACCCTCCTCGTGAACGCGACGATATGGCAACGACACAACGACGCTCTCATAGAGGTATTGGGCCAACGACAACTCATCGCCCTGCGCAATCCACATCTGCTCGCCATCGTATTCGCCGGCAACATCGGCAAAGCGAACCACCAACTCGCCGTGGTAATCAACCGGAATATCGCAATCCTCCAAGCAACGGTCACACTCAACTACCGCGCGACCCGAAATCGCAATATCCAACAAAAGTTGCGTTTCGCTGCGCTCCAACTCTATGCGAACATCACACTCGGCGTCCTTCACCTCGTTCGACTCCATTGCAGCAAACAACTCGCCATCAAGCGTCATTTCGAGCGAATGATGACCGTTTGGCATTGACTTATAGTCGATTATGTATTTGTTCGCCATATTCATTTTGCGCATTTAGTCTGCAAATGTACTACAAAATTGCAAATTGTGCAAAGTTTTCCGCGCAAAGTTACTATATTTGCGTAAATATCGCTACAAAAATAGAGTTATGGCAACAGATAAACCCTACAAAATAACTATCAGCACCGACTTCGAGCAGAGCCGTCGCTACGACTTTTTCATCGGTTGCGCCCTATGCAACCAGGCCGGCGAACAGATTGGTTTTGCCCGCCTGGAAGATTTGGCCGACAGCGAAGCCGTCGATAATCCTTCGCCTCGCAGCGCATCGTTGGAGGTCGAAGAGTGCGACCATCTGCATATGTTTATCTATCTCCACACCGCCATACTACCCGCAGTCGAGAGTGTTGCGAAGTGTCGTCCTTTCGAGATTAGCATCGAGATTTTACATCTCGGCAAAACGCTCCTCTCGCAAAGCTACAACGTAGACCAATGGGGCGGTTGCAGCATCGAAATCGACACCTCTCGGCTTTAAGATGGCAACTCTACACGAGCCTTCTCGTAGCTGAATCCCATAAGGTGCATAGCCATCGACATTCCGAGGTGGAACATCACCTTGACCGAGCGTGCGAATATATGGAATGCCATCACGCTCTGTGGCTCGATATTCTCCTTACGAATAGCCGTCAGCACACTCTGCGCACAACTACGCAATGCATTTTCGAGTCGCTCGACCTCTTGTTGCGAAAAGCCACCTTTCAGCAATAGGTAATTGACATACTCGTCCATCTCGTCGAAGCCTCGCGCATCGCGAAGTCGCTGATATAGATTCTCCTCCTCGACAATCTCCTGACGGTCCCACAGCACTGCCGCACCGATACCAAAATATGCCGCCCAAGCGATAGCCGCCATCGGATATTGCGCAATTTGAGGCACGGCATCGACCATATAATCGGGAGCGCAACGATGCCACAACTGCGACAACTCCTCGACCGCAAAACAGTATCCGCCAAGCAACCTCTCGCCCGTCATCTGCTCGATAAGGCGCTCGGTGACAGACTGCTCGAACTTATCCAAATATTCGCTCTGTTGTTGTTCCATAATCAATCCTTCTGCTACTTTTTATCTCGACGACCACGTCGCAACTCCTTGCGGCGAGTCGAATTTTTCACCGTCCAACCAAAATTACCTATATACTCGCCCATCTTAAAATATGCTCCGTGGGCATAGCATATAAGCCCTGCGCGTTGCAAGTCGAGATGGCCCGTCTCGCTATCAATATATTGTTCATCGACAAGAACTCCGACGACCTCGCCTATAAACATATCGTGCGAGCCGAGAGGCACAATCTCCTTCACACGGCACTCTATCGAAATCGGTGCTTCGGCTATCGCCGGTGCAGCCACCACAGCACACTTTTCGGGCGTCAGCGAGCAGTAGTCAAACTTATCGAAATCGCGACCCGAACGCACGCCACACCAATCGGTAGCCTCGGCCAAAGCCTCGGTCGTAAGGTTGATAACAAATTCGCCCGTGCGCTTGATGATATCGTAGGAGTGGCGCTCCGGTCTAATCGACACATAGCACATTGCAGGCTCCGAGCAGATAGTACCCGTCCACGCCGCCGTCATAATGTTGTACTCCTCGGGCGATGAGCCACAACTAACCATTACCGCCGGCAGCGGATATACCATCGTGCCGGCTCTCCAACTCTTCTTCATAATCTTGTTGTTTTCGACGCCAAAGTTAGCGATTTTTATTATCTTTGCCCTCATTAACTACGATAAATTATGAAGAAGCTTTTTTACACAACACTTTCACTTATCGCATTGCTGTCGAGCAGTTGCGCAAGCGACGAAATCATCGAGAGTCGCTATCTCGCTTCGACCGAGCATAGCGTAACACTCTATCAGTTTGACAGCGAGCGCAAAGCAATGGTCCCACACAGCGTAAACATTCGTGGCACCGAGGTTAGCGCGGTCATAAACCGCACCAAAGAGATTGGCGAGGAGAAATTTGTCGAAATCGACACAAAAGAGGGCCGAATCTACGCCTTGGAGAGCCAGATTGTAGCCAACCGCCACGACGTTGTTGCCGAGAAGACGATTTTTGTCCGCACCCCTGCGTCGATTATCTCCGACATCGCGACCTCGGCTATCGCCGGTCACGCCGACAAAGGTGCAAAGTTGGAGGTTATAGGCTACGACTCTATCGACAGCCAAAGTGGTGAGGTAAATCGCTATAAGGTACGACTTGGCAAGGTCGAGGGTCACATCTTCGGCAAATACACCGTCTTTACGAAGGAGGAGGCCACGAAGCGTTATATGGCCGAGAAATACGACCCTATACATTCGGCTATCAAAAATCCGTTTGGTGGCGGCAAGGCGGTCGGTTGCGACTTCTACCCTACGCGTCGCGTCGAGTTTGCCGACAACAAGATGCCCGAGTCGTGCTACTCGCTCTATCTGAACATATCGCCAAAGGTTATCGGCAACATCGAATCATATATTGCCTTTGCGAAGCGCACCAAAATCAACACCTTCGTAATCGACATCAAGGATAACGAATGCCCCGGTTACAAGGCCGAGGCGATGCGCATCTACTCGCCAACTAACTATGCTCGCGCAGGAGCACAGAAGGAGAAGATGTATGAGCGTGCCGTGCGCCGTCTGCACGAGGAGGGCTTCTATGTCGTAGGCCGTATCACCTGCTTCAAAGATTCATACCTGGTTAAGGACCACCCCGAGGTAGCCATTACCGAGAAATCGACAGGCAAACCTTTCAAGCACAACAAAGCCTATTGGCCAAGTGCCTACGACCGCAAGGTTTGGCAGTTCAACGTCGAATTGGCAAAGGAGGCGGTACGCAAATTCGGCTTCAATGAGATTAACTTCGACTACGTTCGATTCCCCGACCGTATGACGCGCGTCGAGAATCTTATCAACTACCACAACCGCTACAACGAGTCGAAGGTTCAGGCCATTCAGCGTTTTGTGCAATATGCCTGTGACGAGATTCACGCCGTCGGAGCATACGTCTCGATTGACGTCTTTGGCGAGGCTGCCAACCCAGGCTACACGACCGCCTATGGTCAGTATTGGCCGGCAATATCGAACATAGCCGACGCCATCTGCGGTATGCCTTATCCCGACCACTTCTCCAACGGATACTACGGCATCAAAAAGCCGTGGAACCACCCTTACGAGATTCTGTACGCTTGGGGTCAGCGCGTACAAGACCGCCAAAAGGTTACCCCTACTCCTGCTGCCGTACGCACCTGGGTTCAGGCCTACAACGTAATGCGTCACGTCGACCGCAACGGTATTGCATACGATGCCGAGAATGTCGAGAAGGAGATTCGCGGTCTGTTCGATGCAGGCCTTACGGGTGGTTATACAACCTGGCTCTCGTCGTCGAACCTCGAAAAGTATGAGCGTCAGGAGGGTGCTTTCTGCCACGACTACTACAAGGAGTGGCTGGCGAAGCAGAACAAGAAGTAGCCATATCCCCGACACAGACGAGAGCCTTGACCAAGAGTCGATGGCTCTCGTCTCCTATTATATAAATAGGTATAAATACCTACCGTTATTCAACTTTTTATTCCTATTTTTGCATATTACGTTTTAACTACAACCAGATGAGAAAATTCTACACCCTTATCCTGTTTGCCGCACTGCTCGTAGGCAGTGCTTCGGCCCAAACTACAACCGAGACCACAGAGCAAACCGAATCATTGCAGGCTCAAATCGAGCAGATGCAAAAGAAACTCGACAAACTCGAAAAACGTGAGAAGACCAAGGCCAAAATCAAAGAGGTATTCTCCAAATATGTCAAGATTTCGGGTTACATTCAGGCCGGCTACGACTACAAAGACGAAGGTAGCGGCACCTCGACCTTCCACCTTCGTCGCGCACGTTTCACCATCAACGGTACAGCGTGGGAGAACAAGAAGGGCGGCGTTGCCGACTATCGTTTGCAGGTCGATTTTGCCCGCTCACCCGTTATTGTCGATTTGTGGGCAAGATACCAACCCGTATATGAGTGGGGTATCAAAGCGGGTCAGTTCAAACTCCCAATCACGATTGAGAACACCGACTACAACGCCACGAAGCTCGAATTTATCAACTATGCAATGCCTGTACAGCGCTTGGCACGTTTGGGCAGTGGCGATATGACGGGCATCAGCTCGACAGGTCGCGATATTGGTGTGCAGATGCAGGGTGGCTTTATCCGTCGCAAAGGTTTCAGCATCATCAACTACGAGGTCGGCATCTTCAACGGTGCAGGCATCAACACCAAAGACAACAACAAGACAAAGGATATTGCTGCACGCCTCACTATCCAGCCTCTCAAACTGCTCAAAATCGCAGGTTACTACCAATATGGCGAGGGCGATGCAACCTCGTTGCAAAGCAAATACCCGGGCATCATAACCAACCAAACGGCTCTCAAATATGTAAGTTACTCGCGCTATGGTGGTGGTGCCGACTACAACAACGACTTCCTCTTTGCACGTGCCGAGTATGTCGGTGGTAAAACGGGCAGCCTCTGCTCGGAGGGTGCCTATGCGCAGGTCGGCTACAAGTTCCTCAAAAAGTGTACGGCAGGCGTTCGTTTCGACTACTTCGATGAGAACACCCACGGTGCGGGCCATCAGTTCAACTACTCGGTAGCCCTCTCCTATCGTCCGTGGAAATATTTGCGTCTCCAAGCCGAGTACACCTATCAGCAATATTGCAAGATGCCGGGTGCAACCAATGGCAACTGCCTCTATCTGATGGTTACAGGTATGTTCTAAACGACAACAAAAACTACTTTATACGTTATGGAAAAATTTTTGAAGAAATTTCTTGTCGAGGATTGGGTTGTCACTGTTCTATCCATTCCACTCCTCGTAGTTGCAGGTTTGGCTTCGTTCCTGCCAAAGGGTGCGTTGAAAGTTCCTGAAAACCTTATCAACGGTGAGGCTTTGCAGGCTCTTTGTCCGTGGCTCTACCCTTCGACCGAAGCAGTCGAGACGGCACAATATGGCTGGGGCGACCTCTTCATCACCGATGCTTGGATAAATATCGGCCTGCTCTTCCTAATTGCGCTGGTTGTACTATTTATTGGCAACCTTCTGCTCAAACGACCTACTCGCGGCCTTGTTTGGTCGTTCATCATCGTATTCGCAATCTCGATAATGGCACAACTCGTTGCTAAAATCGGCTTTATTAAGGCTTATGGCTTCGAGGCGGTATTCTTCTCTGTCATCTTCGGTCTGCTTATCCGCAACCTGTTCCATATTCCCGAGTGGCTCAAACCTGCTGTTCAGGGCGAGTTCTTTATCAAGATTGGTGTTGTCTGCCTCGGTGCGACGATTCTCTTCCGCGACTTCGTAACCTCGGGTGCTGCCGGTATTATCCAGGCCTGCATCGTGGTAACGGGCGTATGGTTGTTCGCCTTCTGGCTTTCGCGTAAGATGAAGGTCGAGGAGCGTGCCGGAATGACGCTGTCGAGCGGTGTAACCATCTGCGGTGTTTCGGCTTGTATCGCAGCAGGTGGCGTTGCCAAAGTTCAGGAGAAGCACCTCTCGTATATCATCTCGGTTGTGTTGATTATCGCCGTTCCGATGATATATCTGATGCCGTTCCTTGCAAAACTCATCGTTCCGCTGCTGACCGACGACCCTACAATCCAGCAGGAGATTGCCGGTGCCTGGATTGGCGGTACGGTCGATACCACAAGTGGCGTAGGTGCCGCTTCGGCAATCTATGGCGATGTCGCCAACAAGACGGCAATGATTGTAAAGGCAACGCAGAACGTACTTATCGGTGTCGTTGCTTTCTGCATCGCGACCTACCTTGCATCGAAGAGTGGCAACGACGGCAAACTCCACCGTCCTTCGTTGCGTATCGTTTGGGATAAATTCCCTAAATTCGTACTCGGTTTTATCCTCGCATCGCTCGTATTCAGCCTCTTGCAGCAATACGGCATATTCCCTGATGCAGGTGCAAAGAAACTTGTCGAGACAGGTCTTGCCAAGTCGTTCTCGGGCTTCTTCTTCTCGCTGGCATTCGTTTGTATCGGTATGGATACCCGCTTGAAGGATATTATCTCGAAGGATAACCGCAATATTCTCTACGCCTTCCTCGGAGCGCAGACCTTCAACATCGTTCTGACGTTCTTCGTTGCGTGGTTGATGTTCGGTTTCGTTAAGCCGATGCTCAACACCAAGACCGAGGTTGCTCCACAGACCGAGCAGGTTGTCGAGGTCGAGGCCAATGCTACACAAGTTGTCGAAGCGCCTGTTGCCGAGGGTACCGAGGCCGCAGTGGCAACTACCGAGGCGAGTGCCGAAGTAGCGAAGTAACACACACATTATCTATAACAGAAGGGTGTGTCCAACAAGTTTTGGACACACCCTTTTATTAAGAGGTATAAATCGATTACGCCAACTTCGAGTCGATTATATCGCGCAACATATCTATCAACTTCTCGTTCTGCAGCTGAACTCGCTCGTTTTGCTGCTGCATACGTTCGAGTTGGTCCAAGAGCTTCGCGACATTGGCGCGCTCGCACTCCAACGCAGTGAAGGTCTGGTTTTGCATCTCCATCACTCGCTCCAAATACTCCTGATAACGACGAGAGATATCGCTGTGATACGACACAAGTCGCTCCATCGAACCAATAGCCTGCTCACCCAAACGAGCCAAACCTCCCTCCAATTTCGCCATCGAAGGCTCACTCGCCTGCTGGTCGGCAGTTTGCGTCGAGAGGAGCATATCACCTACGCCCGTCATCAGCCACGACACGTTCAGCATTGGGAAGGTCTCCGTAATAACCTTCATACGGTCGGGCATAATCGAACGCTTCATATTCGAGACATAGGCATTCGGAAAACCACACTTGACTTCAAACTTACGAACCGACAAATTTTGCGACTCGATAAACTCCAACAATCGCGCTTTAACACTATTTTCCATAAAATATACGGTAGTTTTTGGTTATCAATCTACTATAATCAACGCAAAGATATATCGTTTTTATATTAGAAACAAATATTTTTATACAACATTTAGCACATCGCAATAATATACGGATTCCTTCCGAGATGGGTGTTTATATAGGAATTACACGGCATCAACCCTTTACCGCTGACAAAGGTCGTTGCTCGCGGCCGAAAGCCGCGTTTACAAGTCTGACCCTCCCCTAAATCCCCTCCTCGGGAGGGGACTTGGTCGCTACGCTCCGAAAAGCAGTAGAAAATTATACTATGGTGCAATTTTGTATACAAAGCCCCCGAGATGGGTGTTTTCGGCCAGCGCCAACAAAAAAGGCTGTCACAATCGGTGTTGTGACAGCCCATCTTAAACGATATTGCTCGAAGGCTACTTTGCGTAGCTTACCGAACGGGTTTCGCGGATAACCGTAATCTTGACCTGACCAGGATAGGTCATCTCGTCCTGAATACGCTTTGCAATATCGTGCGACAACGACTCGGACTCTGCATCGGAGAGTTTGTCGGCACCAACGATGACGCGCAACTCGCGACCTGCCTGAATTGCATAGGTCTTGACAACGCCCGAATAGGAAAGGGCAATATCCTCCATCTCCTTCAAGCGCTTGATATACGACTCGATAACCTCGCGACGAGCGCCAGGACGCGCACCCGAAATAGCGTCGCAGACCTGAATAATCGGAGCAATAAGCGATGTCATCTCGGTCTCGTCGTGGTGAGCACCGACAGCATTGCAAACATCGGGCTTCTCCTTATACTTCTCGGCAAGTTTCATACCGATAATTGCGTGTGGCAACTCCGGCTCATCGTCAGGCACCTTACCAATATCGTGCAACAGACCGGCACGGCGAGCAGTCTTTGGATTCAGACCAAGCTCGGCAGTCATAATACCTGCCAAGTTTGCAGTCTCGCGAGCGTGCTGCAAGAGGTTCTGACCGTATGACGAACGATACTTCATCTTACCGATAAGACGAATCAACTCAGGGTGCAAACCGTGGATACCGAGGTCGATGGCTGTGCGCTTACC
>JAGBWT010000203.1 GCA_017629615.1 Alistipes sp.
AATAATCGACAATCTGGCGTGCAGCAGCCAAGCCCGCATTGATATTGGCCTCGGCAGTCTCGGCACCCATCTTCTTTGGCGTTGCAAAGTAGCGTTTGCCAAACTTCTCGGCATACTCCGACGCAGCTTCGGGAGCAACGTCGGTGATATATTTAAGGTCGTCGCGCTCCTCCATAGCCTTTGCCAGACCAGCCTCATCGATAACCTCCTTACGAGCCGTATTGACCAACGTAGCACCCTTTGGCATCGACATAGCAAGGTCGTAGCCGATTGAACCTTTGGTTTGAGGCGTTGCAGGGATATGCAACGAGAGGAAATCGGCACGACGATACAACTCCTCGACCGAATCGACCTTCTCGACACCATCGGCCTCAAAAACAGCCGCATCGCTAATAAATGGGTCGTAGGCTATAACATTCATACCAAGGGCTTTACCCTTGCGAGCAACCAACTTGCCCACATTGCCGTAGGCGTGGATAGCAAGCGTCTTGCCGATGATTTCGTGACCCGTACCCGAAGTGAGTTGGTTACGCGACATATAGACCATAAAGCAGAGCGCCAACTCGGCCACAGCATTGGAGTTTTGACCTGGGGTATTCATCACAACGATACCGCGCTGCTTTGCCTCCTCGCAGTCGATATTATCGAAACCTGCTCCGGCACGAACTACGATTTTGAGATTTTGAGCCGCATCGAGTACCTCCTTTGTCACCTTATCGCTACGCACAATAAGCGCATCGACATCGGCCACGGCAGCGAGCAGTTCGCCCTTGTCGGCATATTTTTCGAGCAACACGACCTCGTATTCGGCCGCCTGCAAAATCTCTTTGATACCATTTACCGCCTCGCGTGCAAACGGCTTCTCGGTTGCAATCAGAATCTTCATTCCTTTAATCAATGAGGTATAATACATCGCCTCTTCCTCCTTTCGCTCGAAGGTATAAGGCACGATTGTTGGCATAGGTAGATTATTTGGTTTTCAACGCCTCAAACTCCTGCATACAAGCCACAAGAGCCTCGACCGACTCCTTTGGCAATGCGTTGTAGCACGAAGCTCGGAAGCCACCCACCAAGCGGTGACCCTTGATACCGACCATACCGCGCTCCTTGGCAAACTCCAAGAATTCTGGAGCCAACGCCTCGTTACCCTCGGTCATCACAAAGCAGATATTCATCAGCGAACGGTCAGGCTCGGCACCTGTTGGACGGAAGAGCGAGTTACGCTCGATTTCGTCGTAGAGAATCTTCGCCTTCTCGACGTTGATTTTATACATAGCCTCGACACCGCCAAGCGACTTAATCCACTTCAACGTCTCGTTCATCACGAAAATCGGGAATACGGGCGGAGTGTTGAACATCGAATTGTTCTCGACGTGGGTATTAACGTTCATCATTGTCGGCAGAGGTCGCACAACACGCTGCAACATATCGTCACGAATGATAACGAACGACACGCCCGCAGGTGCAAGATTCTTCTGCGCGCCACCGTAGATAAGCGCATACTTCGACACGTCAATCGGACGGCTCAAAATATCGGACGACATATCGGCAATGAGAGGCACCGGAGAATCGATATCGCACTTATACTCGGTACCGTAAATCGTATTATTGGTACAGATATAGAGGTAGTCCAAATCCGACGGAATTGCAAAGTCCTTTGGAATATACGAGAAGTTCTTATCCTCGCTCGAAGCAACTATTTCGACCTCGCCATAGAGTTTCGCCTCCTTGATAGCCTTCTTCGTCCATACGCCCGTATTCACATAACCGGCCTTCTTGCCGAGAAAGTTGGCAGGAATATGGAAAAATTGGGTACTTGCACCACCTCCAACAAAGTAGATGTGGTAGTTCTCGGGAATATTGAGCAACTCACGCATCAGCGACTGCGCCGAATTGAGCACATCTTCAAAATCTTTTGTACGATGCGAAATCGACAAAATCGACAAACCTGTTCCGTTGAAATCAATAATGGCTTTTGCCGCATTGACATAGGCAATCTCCGGCAGCACCGATGGACCTGCACTAAAATTATGCTTTTTCATAATGTGTTTAAGAAATATTATCGTAAACTATCTGCAAATACAATACAAACGTATATCTCAATAGGCAAATTTAGCAAACATAAACCAATTTTCAAAGCATTTAGCGCTAAATATAACATCATTTTATCACAAAAAAGTGCAGCCCGAAGCATCGCCTCGGACTGCACACATCATTCGGACAACGAACTACGCCATACGATAGTCGGTCGGATTACGGAAGCCGAGCAGCAACTCTTTGGTTTTAAGGCGCTTTTTGCCGGCTATCTGAATATCGTCGATATAGACCACGCCGTCGGCACACACAACGCCAAGCGTCGAACGGCCATCACTCACGACCGAGCCTATCGAACCACCCTTCGCACACTTTTCGAAATGCACAGCAAAAATCTTTGCACTACCCGCCTCCTCGCCATCGCGCATCATACGACACCAAGCGGCAGGATATGGCGACAAGCCACGCACAAAATTGACTATATCGGCACCATTGCGACCCCAATCAATCAAGCAATCCTCCTTAAAGATTTTGGGAGCAGGGCGCAGACCCTCATCGGTTGCGGGCTGTTCGAGCGGTGCAACTTCGCCTTTGGCCAAACGCTCAACACTTTCGAGCACCAACCCCGCACCAATATTCATCAGACGCTCATAGAGCGAGCCAACCGTATCGGTCGGTGCAATCGGCTCTTTCACCTGGCCGATTATAGCACCCTTATCGATTTCGTGGTTAAGCAAGAACGTTGTAACACCCGTCTCGGTATCGCCATTCATTATCGCCCAATTTATAGGCGCAGCACCTCGAT
>JAGBWT010000204.1 GCA_017629615.1 Alistipes sp.
AAAATGCAAAACCGACGACAAACCGATAGCAGAGGGCAAGCTTGCTTGCGCTATGCCGAGGTGCGAAGGAGGAAAAGCCTACGAAGTAGGGTTAATGCAAAATGCAGAATGGAAAAATAATTTTGAATTTTGAATTTTGAATTTCGATGAGTGAATTTATGAACGAAGAGAAAGATATACAGGAAGAGTTGTTGAACGACGAGGAGATTGTAGCCTCCGAACCGGGAAAATACGACGCTTTGATGGCCGAACAGAGTGCCAAGCGATTGACGGGTATGTACAAGAATTGGTTCTTGGACTATGCTTCGTATGTGATTTTGGAGCGTGCCGTGCCTCATATCGAGGACGGTTTGAAGCCCGTTCAGCGTCGTATCTTGCACGCTATGAAGGTGGCCGACGACGGTCGCTTGAATAAGGTGTCGAACCTCGTGGGTCAGACGATGCAGTACCACCCTCACGGCGATGCGTCGATTAAAGATGCGCTCGTGCAGTTGGGACAGAAGGAGCTGCTTATTGACTGTCAGGGTAACTGGGGTAATATTCTCACGGGTGACGATGCGGCGGCGGGTCGATATATCGAGGCGCGTCTATCGAAGTTCGCTTTGGAGGTGGTCTATAACAAAAAGACGACCGAGTGGATGTTGGCCTACGACGGTCGTAAGGAGGAGCCTGTGACTCTGCCGGTTAAGTTCCCGTTGTTGTTGACGCAAGGTGCCGAGGGTATTGCCGTGGGTCTTGCTTCGAAGATTTTGCCGCACAACTTCAACGAACTTATTTCGGCCTCGATTGCCCACTTGCGTGGCGAGGAGTTCCAACTCTATCCCGACTTCCCAACGGGCGGTATGATTGACGGGTCGCGCTACAACGACGGTTTGCGCGGTGGTGCGGTCAAGGTGCGCGCCAAGATTTCCAAACTCGATAAGAATACGTTGGCCATTACCGAGATACCGTTCTCGACCACGACCGAGAGCATCAAGGACTCTATCCTCAAAGCCAACCAGAAGGGAAAGATTAAGATTCGTCGCGTAGATGATAATACGGCTCGCAAGGCCGAGAGTCTCGTGCAGGTTGCGGCTGGCGAGTCGTGCGACAAGACCATCGACGCGCTCTACGCCTTTACGCTGTGCGAGGTCTCGATTTCGCCAAACGCCTGCGTTATCAAGGACGATAAGCCTGCATTTATGGGCGTCAGCGATATTTTGCGATACTCGACCGACCATACGAAGGCTCTGTTGCAGCGAGAGTTGGAGATTGCCCTCGCGGAGCATAACGAGGCTTGGCACGCGGCATCGTTGGAGCGAATCTTTATCGAGAACAAACTCTACCAGCTTATCGAGGGCTGTAAGTCGCGTGAAGAGGCCTATGCGGCAGTCGATAAGGGCTTGGAGCCATTCAAGAGTCTGTTGCGTCGCGAGGTTACAACCGAAGATGTGCAGCGACTTACGGAGTTGAAGTTTATCCGTATCTCGCGTTTCGATTCGGATAAGGCCGACAACGAGATAAAGCAGATTGAGAAGGATATTAAGCAGGTTAAGTACGATTTGGCCCACCTGACCGACTATGCGATTGCCTACTTCGAGCATATCCGCGAAAAGTATGGCAAGGGCAAGGAGCGTCAGACCGAAATCCGCCTCTTCGATTCGATTGAGGCGACGAAGGTGGCTGTGTCGAACGCCAAACTCTATGTCGATAGAGCCGAGGGCTTCTTCGGTATCGGTAAGAGTATGAAAGATGCCGAGTTTGTCTGCGATTGCTCGGATATCGACGATGTGATTGTGATTCTGAAAGATGGTCGCTACATCATCAAGAAGGTTGCCGATAAGAGCTTCTTCGACAAGGGAATCTACTATATCGGAGTCTTTAAGCGTAACGACGAGCGTACAATCTACAACCTCCTCTATCGCGACGGTAAGGGTGGCCCGATAATGATGAAGCGTTGCGCAATCAAGGGTATCACGCGTGATAAGGAGTACAACCTCACCAAGGGTACGCCAAAGAGCGATATTATATATATGTCGGTCAATCCGAATGGCGAAGCCGAGGTGTTGAAGGTCTATTTCAAGCCGCGTCCGCGATTGAAGAAGGTTATTGTCGATTTGGACTTTGCCGAACTTGCTATCAAGGGTCGTCAGTCGCAGGGTAATCTCTTCTCGCGCTACGGAATTCATAAGATTGTCCTCAAAGAGAAGGGTACATCGACGCTCAGCGCACAAGATATTTGGTGGGACGACGATGTGCGTCGCCTCAATACCGAGGGTCGAGGCCGTCTGCTTGGCGCATTTAAGGGCGACGACCGCCTGGTTGTCTGGACCGCAAAGCACCAATACTACATTACGGGCTTCGATGTGGCGCAGCACTTCCCTGACGATACGGTTGCCGTTGAGCGCTATGTGGCCAACCGAGTCTATAACCTCTGCTATTTCGACCGCGAACAGGGTTACTACTATATGAAGCGCTTCCAACTCGACGTGAGCGACCGTCTGCTGCCATTCCTCGACGAGGAGGGTGCTGCCGACTTCATCTGCATCACTTCGTGCAAGGGCGCCAAGTTGCATATTACCTACAAGGGTGCGCAGGCGACGCGTCCGGCCGACGATGTCGAGGTCGATGAGTTTGTTGGCGTAAAGAGTCGCAAGGCAAAGGGTAAGCGTCTTACGACCTACGATGTCGATACGCTCTCGTTTATCGAGCCGGAGATGCCGGAGGAGGAGCCTATGCCGGCCGATGAACCCGAAATCGATGAACCCGAAATCGACGAGGTAGAGGAGCCGATTGTGCCGGTCGATAATAGCGAAACGCCGATTGCAATTATCCGCAACAATATCGACGAGCCGTCATCAACCGAGCAACTCGACCTATTCTAACACCAAAAGTTGCTGCTATGCGTCTCTACCTTATAGGCTATATGGGCTGTGGCAAGAGTTCGATTGCCCGCAAGGTTGCTCGTGCGAGTGGCCTGCGTATGGTCGATACCGACGCCGAAGTTGAGAGTCGCGAAGGTGCTGCGGTGGCCGATATTATAGGCTATATGGGCGAGGAGTACTTCCGCAAAAGCGAGCGTGAGGTGCTGTTCTCTACGGCCGAGATGTCGGGAGTTGTGGTCTCGACGGGCGGAGGTTTGCCGACGTGGGGCGATAATATGGAGCAGATGTCGCAAATGGGTTGTACGATATATCTGCGTCGCTCGCCGGAGAATATTTTACCTCGTTTGTCGCCATATGGTCGTGCAAAGCGGCCAAAGTTTAGGGGACTGAACGACGAGCAGTTGCTCGCATTTATGCACTCCCATCTTGCCGAGCGAGAGCCAGTCTATTCGCAGGCTGCGGTGACGATAGAGTGCGATGTGAAGTCCGACGAAATGGTTGTACAAGAGATACTGACAATAATAGAAAACCTTAAAACATATAGTTATGAAGAAGTTTAGATTGGTAGTGCTGCTGGCTGCACTTGTTGTTGTGTTGTCGGCCTCGGCACAGATGAAAATTTCGGGTGTTTTGCGCGATACTTCGGGCCGTCCGATTGAGGGCGTAACGGTCAGCGATGGCTTTACTTGTGTTGTGACCGATGCAAAGGGTCGCTACAAGATGAAGACTTCGTCGGACGCAGTTCACGTCTTTTACTCGATTCCTTCGGCCTACAAGGTGAGCGAGAAAGATGGTCACCCCGATTTCTACAAAACATTGAGCAAAGATGTCAAGACCTACGACTTTACGCTCGCACCGCTCGAAACAGTGGAGCGCAATTTCCGTCTTGTTATGGTTGCCGACCCACAGGCGCAGTGCAAATTCCACGTCAAGCGATTTGAGCGCGAGACGGTGCCTGATATTCGTGCCTATGTCGATGCGCAGACAGTGCCTTGCTATGGTATCACGTTGGGCGATATGGCCTATACCGAGGGCAAACACAAGTGCAATAAGTTTATGGCGCCTATGCGTCGTGCAATGAGCAAGGATAAGAGTGGCTTGTTGTTCTTCCAGACCATTGGTAACCACGACTTTACCGAGCCACCTGTATCGCTCGATAAGGGTACAAGTACCTACAACCTTGCCTATCAGCGTGCCTATGAGCGCGTGTTTGGCCCTGTGAACTACTCGTGGAATCGTGGCGATGTTCATATCGTGTCGATGAAGGACTATATCGCCGACGACGACCCTAATAAGTTCCGCTACCACAAGGAGTATGGCAATCCGTCATTTACCGACGAGCAGTTGGAGTGGTTGCGTCAGGATTTGGCCGTTGTTCCAAAGGATAAGATGGTTATTTTGTGCCTCCATATCGGCCTCTACAACCGTATGAAGAAGAATGTCGATGCTGTGCGCCAACTTATCGCACAGTTCAAGGAGGCTCATATTATGATTGGCCACACCCACTTTATGAATCACGCAATCAATAAGCTCGGTATCTACGAGCACGTTCACGCCGCAGCAAGTGGCGCTTTTTGGTGGTCGTGTGTCAATGGCGACGGTGTGCCAAACGGCTACACCATCTACGATGTCGATGGTGCGCATATCAAGAATTGGTGGTATAAGGGTACGGGTCACGATATTTCGTACCAGATTCGTATGTATCGAGGCGATGCCGAGTTTGGTGGCGAGTTCGAGAAGTTCCGCTTCCCATATAGCCACGATACGGTGCTTGCCAACGTCTTTATGGCCGACAAGAATTGGACGGTCGAATTGTA
Organism: Alistipes sp.; assembly: GCA_017629615.1. The sequence goes on from JAGBWT010000204.1 coordinate 4,682, forward strand.
CGAAGATGGCGTGCTGACGGGTAAGATGGTGCGTATTCCGGTGACCAAGGATAGCGTTCCCGAACTCGATTCGAGCCGCGATTGGTGGGCTGTCGGTTACCATATCGGCGTTATCGGTCGTAGCTATGGCAAGGTTGATGGCGCGAGTCGTTGGAAGGGTGGAGGCCGTAAGGGTTACCTTATGCAGTGCAATCACCTCTATCGTTTGCAGTTGAAGAATCCGAATGCCAAGGAGATTAAGGTCGTGGCTCGCGATACGAATGGTAATGTCTACGAGCAGACTCGCTTCACCGAGAGCTTCGACTATTCGGAGAATGCTATCACCAATGCACTCTATACCACTCCTCGTAAGGAGTTGGATGAGAAGTACTAATCGTATTACCTATATTCGACCGTGAATAACAATCCGATAGGCCTCTTCGATTCGGGTATGGGAGGTTTGAGCGTTTGGCGAGTCTTGCAAAAGAGTCTCGCCAACGAGTCGCTCATCTTCTATGGCGATGGGGCGCGGTGCCCCTATGGTACGCGTTCGGCCGAGGAGATTCGTCGTTTCACGGTGGAGGCTGTTGAGCAGTTGCTTGGTCGGGGTTGTAAATTGATAGTTATCGCTTGCAATACGGCCACGGCTGTTGCGATAGAGGCGTTGCGCGAGCAATTTCCCGAGACGCCGTTTGTGGGATTAGAGCCGGCCGTAAAGCCTGCGGCCCTTACGACGCAGACGGGGCGTGTGGCTGTCTTGGCTACGCGTAGGTCGTTGGAGGGGGAGTTGTTCCGTCGTACGTCGGCCCGCTATGGTGCCGAGGTCGAGATTTTGCCTGTCGAGGGCGAGGGCTTTGTCGAGATTGTTGAGCAGAGTCGCGAGGACTCGCCCGAAGCCGAGGCTGCGGTGAGGCGAGTGGTCGAGCCACTGCTCTCTGTGGGGGTTGATAAGATTGTGCTGGGGTGTACGCACTACCCATTTTTGCGCCACGTTATAGAGCGTGTAGTCGAGGGTCGGGGTGTCGATATTATAGATTCGTCGGAGGCAATCGAGCGACGTGTCGAGCAGTTGCTCGATATGTACGACCTTCGGGCAGAAGCGACAAATGAGCCGTTCTACGACTTTATGACGGCCGCCGATGATATTTATGCCGAGCGATTGCGTAAAAAAGCTCTCGGATAAAGTTGTAAAATTGATTAAAATTTTATATTTTCGCATCGAATACGTCTTCGCGTGTCGGTGCGATTTTTTTTTATGCCGTCGGCGAAATTCCAAATTTGATATTATGGCAAAGAGAGATACTGTAAACGAGTCCGATGTTGTCGTGAAGCGAACTTCGGCAAAGGGTAGTAAAGGCGCAGGCCGCTCGACAAGGGACGAGCAGCCGCAAGAGATGTCGGTGTGGGGCGTGGCAATGTGGATTGTCGGCCTGCTGATAAGCGTTGTGGGTCTGTTTGTGCTGGCTGCATCGCTGTCGTATCTGTTTAATTGGAAGAACGATTGCAGTGCGGTGTCAAATCCCGATATTACGGTGCAGAACTTCTGTGGCTCGATTGGCCATAATGTGGCCAATGCGATTGTTGCCAACGCCTTTGGTCTGTTTGGTCTGCTCGTGCCGGTTATTATGATTGTCTTGGGCGTGCGCTTTCTGCGTCGTCGCCTGCTGTGGTTCGACCATACGGTCATAACGCTTACGCTGGTGATGATTCTCGGCTCGCTTACGTTGGGTCAGATATGGGGTCCGAAGAGCGAAATTTTTTATAGTGGTCTTGGAGGAGCATTCTCGAATGTCATAACCGAGCAGTTGGTTGCGCCTATTGGCTCGATGGGTATATGGATTGTTATCGTTGTGGGCTGGATTTTGACGGGTGTATTTGTCAATCGCCGAGTTATCCAACTAATCAACGGCCTCGGTAAGGGGGTGGTTGAGCAGGGCGAGCATATTGCCGATAAGGCCAAAACGTTGATAACTCGCCGAGGCGGGTCGGCCGATGAAGAGGGTGCCGATGAGGCGCAAGAGCCTGTCGAGGTCGATAAGGCGGTCGAGGAGAGCGATTTGACCGAGACCGAAGAGCCTTATCCGTTCCTCGATGAACCGACCGACGAACCAGTCGTCGAGGTCGAGGAGACTGTCGCACCAGAGGAGACTGTTGCGCCAGAGGAGGCAGAGGCTACCGAGGAGCCGACCGAAGAGGGGAAGGTGGAACAACCAAAGAGCAATATTCCGATTATCGAGGTTACCGAGACTATCGACCCCGAGTTGAGCGATAAGGAGACCGACCGCCGTCCGTTCGACCCCGACCATACGTGGGGCTATAAATATCCGTCGGTCGATTTGTTGGAGGACTACGCTTCGGGTTCGGACGTTTCGGACGACGAAATTCGCGACAATAAACATCTTATCGAGGAGACGCTTGGTAATTTCGGTATTCCTATCCGCGATATGTCGGCTACTATCGGCCCAACCGTTACGTTGTATGAGATTGTACAGGAGCCTGGCGTGAAGATTTCGCGCATACAGTCGCTTGCCAACGATATTACGCAGTCGCTTCGTGCGGCCGGTATCCGTATGATTGCACCTATGCCCGAGCGTGGTACAATCGGTATCGAAGTGCCAAATCGTCACAAGGCGATAGTCTCGATGCGTTCGGCTATCCGTAGTCAGCGTTTTCAGGATTTCGATGCCGAGCTTCCGGTAGTTATTGGCCGTAATATCCGTAACGAAAACTTTGTCTTTGACCTTGCGAAGATGCCTCACTTGCTCGTTGCGGGTGCAACGGGTATGGGTAAGTCGGTCGGCTTGAATGCGATACTTACCTCGTTGCTCTATCGCAAAGACCCGTCGCAGTTGAAGCTGGTGCTTATCGACCCGAAGATGGTCGAGTTCTCGCTCTACGCCAAGTTGGAGAAGCATTTCCTTGCCAAGATGGCCTCGGAGGACGATGCTATCGTTACCGACCCTAAAAAGGCGGTCTATACGCTCCACTCGCTCTGTGCCGAGATGGAGGCTCGCTTGGCGAAGTGTCGCGATGCCAATGTGCGCAACATAAAGGAGTATAACGACCTGGTGCGCAAGTGTAAGGTCGAGGAGCGCGAAATTATGCCATATATTGTGGTCGTTATCGACGAGTTTGCCGACCTGATTATGACGGCCAAAGAGGTCGAGTTCCCTGTTATGCGACTTGCTCAAAAGGCGCGCGCGGTGGGTATTCACCTGATTGTTGCAACGCAACGTCCTTCGGTCGATGTTATTACGGGTCGTATCAAGGCCAACTTCCCTGCGCGTATCGCCTTCCGTGTGATGCAGATGATTGACTCGCGAACGATTATCGACCAACCGGGTGCCGAGAAACTTATCGGCCGAGGCGATATGCTCCTCTCCAAAGATGGCGAGATTACGCGTATCCAATGTGCGCTGGTCGAGACTCGCGAGGTGAGCGATATAGTTGCTTCGATTACCAAGCAGCCATCGCCAAATGGTGAGGCATACGAATTGCCCGATTATGAAGAGGGGTCGAATGCAGGTGGTAGAGGCTCGGCCGACAGCTCCGATTTGGGTAGCGAGTCGGGTGCGGCGGTGCGTTACGATTCGCTCTTTGCCGATATTGCTCGCGACGCTGTTTCGGGTGGCCAGATTTCGGTCTCGCATATCCAACGCAACTACGAGGTGGGCTTCAATCGTGCAGGTCGTATTATGATGCAGTTGGAGAAGGCAGGTATTGTCGGTCCGCAAAACGGAGCAAAGCCACGCGAAATTCGATTCTACGATATGCCGTCGCTCGAAGCCCGCTTGCAGGAACTTGGAGTGTAGAGGCGTTCGTTGTATGATTTATATATAGGTATATGGCTTTGAAACGTATCTTTGTCATCGTTGTGTTGCTCTTGTTGTCGATAACCTATGGCTCGGCGCAAACGACAGACGATGGTCTGCTGAATAGATTTGAGACGTCGCTTAAAGCGATGGGGTGCTATTGTGTTGAGTTTGTTGTGGCCTTCGAGGAGCACTCTTCAAAGGGGCGCTATGTGGTCGATGGCGACGATTTCTATGTGCAGAGCGAGGGTGTTGAGGTCTATGTTAGCGATGGCGTGAAGTACGAGGTAAATGGTTCGCGTAAGGAGATTACGATTGACGGGGTGGCCTCGCTTGGTAGCGATATAATCAGCAACCCTTCGCGCGGGTTTGCCACACTTGCCGAGGGCTACGATGTTGTGGCGACCGAGGTCGAGGGGCGCAAGGTGTTGCATCTGACGCCAAAATCGGTGACAGGGTCGCAGGCAACCGAGCGTATTGTTGTCGCGGCCGATGCTTCGGGTGAGCTGCCCTCCTCCGTGCGTTACGAGATGGGTAGCGATGCGATAGAGATTCGTATAACCTCCATTACGAAGGCCGAAAAGTTGCCTCGCTATCGTGCCGAGGATTATGGTGGGTTCGAGGTGGTTGATTTGCGATAGTCGGGCGGAAAGTAAATTTTTTGACGAAAAGAGGCTCAAAATTTTGCAGTTTAACAAAAAAGCACTAAATTAGTAGTGTGAAAAATCGCTTTGATATTAGATAACAGAAATAATAACATTAAAACAACAACACTATGATTATCACTTTCAATGAATTGCGCCGCATCAAGGACAGACTCCCAAGCGGTAGCTCGCAGCGTATCGCAGACGAACTTGGTATTGACGTAGAGAGCGTTCGTAACTATTTCGGCGGAAAGCATTTTGATGCGAAGACCGGTGTGGGTGTACACTTCGAGCAGGGTCCCGATGGTGGTGTAGTGACACTTGACGATACCGCTATTCTCGACGCCGCAATGCGTATTCTCAACGAGCAGAAATAGTGGGGTATGGTCGGGTGCATTTCGCCAGAAATGTCAGCCCGGGTCTTTATCCGAATTTAGAGCCCGTGGCCATAGTCTGGTCGCGGCTCTTTTTTTGAACAACAACCTAAAACAAACAATAATGAAAAAGATTTTTTTAACACTCGTTAGCCTCTGCTTGTGCTTTGGTTTTGTGTCGGCACAAGATGGCATTAAGTATGTTGATGCACAGTCGCTTACCCATATCGGTAAGATGTGCGAAACTACCAATCCTTACCACCGTGTTGAGGTGGATAAATACCCCGAACTCAACAAGACCGAGCGTAATCTGCTCATTATGGCTTCGGGCCAGGCAATCTGCTTCGAGACCGATGCAACCGAAATCTGGGTACAAGCCGAGTATGGCCGTATTTCGTTCAATCGCGCTATGCCGGAGACTGCCGGTGCAGGTTTTAACCTCTACATCGAGCATCAGGGCGAATTTGTTTGGGCTGCATCGAAGGTTAATAAGGGCGGCCACGACAAGGAGGGTAACTACAACCGCAGCAAGCCGTTGCGTATGATTGCTCATATGGACGGTTCGAAGCACCGCTGTATCCTCTATTTGCCACTCTATTCGGAACTTACATCGCTCAAAGTCGGTGTTCCGGAGGGTGCCGAACTCGTTGCAATGGAGAATCCTTTCCGCCATCGTATCGCAATCTTTGGTTCGAGCTATACTCACGGCTCGTGTGCCACTGCCGCAGGTCAAACCTATCCTGCATTCCTTTCGCGTCAGACAGGCCTCTATCTTTGCAGCTTCGGTATGAGCGGCAATAGTAAGTTGCAGCGTGTTATGGGCGAGATTTTGGCAGGTACAAAGGCTGATGCCTATATCTGCGACGCCTTCTCCAACCCTTCGATTCAGCAGATTGGCGAGCGTATCCGTCCGTTCATCAAAGAGATTCGCGCCAAGAATAAGAAGGCTCCTATCATCTTCTTGCGCACCATCTATCGCGATGGCCGCTTGTTCGATACCAAAGCCGAGAAGAAGGAGGCCGACCGTATGGCTTATGTCGATGAGTTGATGCAGACTATCTGCAAGGAGTTCAAGAACGTATATTTTGTCGATGTTAAGGACCAGACCGGTACCGACCTTATGACCTCGGCCGATGGCGTTCACCCTTGCTCGTGGGGCTACAAGCGTTGGGCAGATGCTATCCAGCAGCCGATTGTCGAGATTTTGGCAAAGCACGGCATTAAATAGAACAGCTTTTAGTATATAAGAGCGTCGAACGCCCCTCCACCGTAAAATCGTGGAGGGGCGTCTCTTTTTGCGGACTGACATTGAGTGTCATTCTTTGCCAATTTGTCACACTCTTTGGCGTGGCATACCCTCATTTTGGCAGAAATTATGCAAAAAATCGCTAAAAACTGCTTTGGCAAGGGGTTTGCTGTGATAAAGGCAAAACCAAAACAGAGTAAGATTTAACAAATAAATAATAAAAACTTAAAATTATGGGAAAGATTATTGGTATTGACTTGGGAACCACCAACTCGTGTGTTGCCGTTATGGAGGGCTCGGAGCCTGTTGTTATTCCAAACTCGGAGGGCCATCGTACAACGCCTTCGATTGTTGCATTCACCGACGGTGGTGAGCGCAAGGTTGGTGACCCTGCAAAGCGTCAGGCTATCACCAATCCAAAGCGTACAGTATTCTCTATCAAGCGTTTTATGGGTGAGCAGTACGACAAGGTACAGGGCGACATCGAGCGTGCTCCTTATGCTATCGTGCGTGGTGCGAACAACACTCCGCGTGTCGAGATTGACGAGCGTCAGTACACTCCGCAGGAGATTTCGGCTATCATCTTGCAGAAGATGAAGAAGACTGCCGAGGACTATCTCGGTCAGGAGGTAACAGAGGCTGTTATCACCGTTCCTGCATACTTCTCTG
>JAGBWT010000205.1 GCA_017629615.1 Alistipes sp.
TCGCGCACAAGTGGTTTTACCCACACCGCGAGGTCCGCAAAAGAGGTAGGCGTGAGCCAACTGATCACGCTCGATTGCATTCTTCAATGTCGAGGTGATATGAGTCTGTCCAACCACGCTTGCGAAGGTGGCAGGACGATATTTTCGAGCAGATACTATAAATTTCTCCATAATCGGCACAAAGTTAATAAACTTTGTCTATTTCTTGCCATTTTTTCGGCAAAATGTCGTTAGGTGCGGATATTTTCTATGTGCTACTTCTTGATGCAAGCGTTGTAGATGGCGTTGACAAGGGCTTTTCTAATATCCTTGTCGCGGTTTGCGGCGTAGCCGTTGGTCATTATGATGATGCCCCAATTGTCGGCTGGGCTCCACAACATAACGCTCTTTAGGCCGAGTGCGCCACCCGAATGTCCTACAGGGTAGCAACCCTCCTTATTATACTTCTCGTCGTCGATAAAGTTGATGTACTCCTTCAAGCAGAGACCATAGTGAACTTTGCCTCTCCATACTGGGGTTTGCATCAACTTTGAGCTCTTTTCCGAGATTATGCGAACGCCATTGTACTCGCCGTAGTTCATATGCATCATCATATAGTAAGCCAAGTCGTGCGCCGTAATCTTCATACCGCCAGTCGGCGAGAATAGAGGTGTCGAATATCCCAAAATATAGTTTGGCATCTCCTTCGCTACGCTTTCGTACGCCTTCTCCGACTCAACGAGTTTGCCCTTGCGGTAGTTGTAGATGGTGGCGAATTTCGACGAGTCGAGTGCGTCGGGATTGAAACTACCATAGAGACCAAGCGGCTCGATGATATTCTTCTTGACATATTCGTCGAAACGCATTCCCGAAATCTTCTCTACAATTGCACCCGAGAGGTTCAAGCCTAGGTTCGAGTAGCGATAGCCAGTGCCTGGCTCATACTCCAAATAACCACTAGCGCAATCGCCATTTATCGCAGGGTTGATGCGGTCGAGAGTGAAGTAGCCGCCCTTGTCCGAGATACTTGCGGTGTGCGAGAGAAGCATCTTCAGCGTGATAGGAGTCTCGGGGTAACGAGGGTTGCGAACTTTGAAACCCACCACATTGCTCACATCGTCATCGAGCGAGATGAGACCCTTCTCCACAAGTTGCATACACGCAGTTGCGGTGAACGATTTTGAGATGGAGGCAACTCGCATAATGTGGTCGTTGCGGAGCGGAGTTTTGCTCTCTAAATCCTTGTAACCGAACGAGTTGTTGTAGACAATCTTGCCATCTTTCACTACGGCTGCCGATACTCCCACTGCCTCGAACTCCTCCAAGACCTGCTTTATAGCGCGGTCGGTGCGCTTGGTCGGAAATGCAGAGCTGCTCGATGTGGCGAGCAACGCAATGACTACTAATAGACTGAAAATGTTCTTCTTCATAATTTAGGTTGTTAAATATTTTAACAAAGATAGTGATTATTTGACAATTTCCTCGCTTCGTTCGGTCAAAATGTCGCTGGTGTGGCAGAATTTTTGCCATTTCATCATCTCCTCCCGACAAAACGACACGCCACATTCGCTTGGCAGAAAAATTGCTGGGGCGAAAAATAAAACTATAAGCGAAGAAAACTATGAATACAAACCAAAAAACCGAGGCTTTGTCGCTCTATGCGATAGATCTTAACGAACAGGCACAAAAGGGCAAGTTAGACCCCGTAATAGGCCGTGACGAGGAGATTCGTCGCGTGTTGCAAATTCTCTCGCGCCGTACCAAAAACAACCCCGTACTTGTGGGTGAGGCGGGTGTCGGAAAGACTGCAATTGTCGAGGGTATTGCCCACCGAATTATCGATGGCGACGTACCCGAAAATCTCCGCTCGAAGCGCATCTTTTCGCTCGATATGGGAGCGTTGATTGCAGGTGCAAAATACCAGGGTGAATTTGAGGAGCGACTCAAGGCGGTAATCAGCGAAGTTGTTGGTAGTGAGGGAGAAGTGTTGCTCTTTATCGACGAGATTCACACCCTGGTGGGTGCTGGAAAAACGAGCGGCGCGATGGATGCTGCAAACATCCTCAAGCCTGCGCTTGCGCGTGGCGAATTGCGCACCATCGGAGCCACCACGCTCGATGAATATCAGAAATATTTTGAGCAGGACAAAGCGCTCGAACGTCGCTTCCAAAAGGTGATGGTCGACGAGCCTACGCCCGAAGATTCAATCTCGATTTTGCGCGGTCTGAAGGAGCGATACGAAAACCACCACAAGGTGCGCATCAAGGATGAGGCAATCATCTCGGCGGTGGAGCTTTCGCACCGCTACATCACTTCACGATTTTTGCCCGACAAGGCGATAGATTTGGTCGATGAGGCAGCATCGCGCTTGCGACTTGAGATGAACTCCGTACCCGAGGAGCTGGACTCGCTCGACCGTCGTATTCGTCAACTCGAAATTGAGCGCGAGGCAATCCGCCGTGAGGGAGATAAGGAGCGCATCGCATCGCTCGATAGCGAGATTAAGGAGCTGAAGTCGAAATCCTCTGCTATGCGTGCGCAGTGGGAGGGCGAGCGTGACCTTATTCGCAAGATTCAGAGCGAGAAGGAGCGCATCGAGAAACTCAAAATTGAGGCGCAACAAGCCGAGCGCAATGGCGACTACGGACGCGTGGCGGAGATTCGCTATGGCTCTATCGTTGAGGCAGAAAGACGCATCGTAGCGCTCAATGAGGAGTTGAAGAGCAAGACTTTGAGTGGCTCGATGATTAAGGAGGAGGTTGATGCTGAGGATATTGCCGAGGTAGTATCGCGATGGACGGGTATTCCAGTGGCGCGAATGCTCGCCTCCGAGCGCGAGAAGTTGCTCAATATGGAGGTTGCACTCCACGCTCGCGTTGTCGGTCAGGAGCAGGCGATAAGCGTTGTTTCGGATGCGGTACGCCGCGCCCGAGCAGGACTCTCGGATGCGCGCAAGCCTATCGGCTCGTTCATTTTCCTTGGCTCTACGGGCGTAGGAAAGACCGAGTTGGCGCGTGCCTTGGCGGAGTTCTTGTTCAACGACGAGAATATGATGACTCGCATTGATATGAGCGAGTATCAGGAGCGACACGCCGTATCGCGCTTGGTAGGTGCGCCTCCGGGATATGTTGGCTACGATGAGGGCGGACAACTTACCGA
>JAGBWT010000206.1 GCA_017629615.1 Alistipes sp.
ACCTCGGCGATGTGGCTCTTGTGTACCTCGGCAGGGTCGATACCCTTTGCGATAGCAACTGCAGCACCCGTACCGGCTGCCTGGCCGAGCAGGGCGCAAGTCGCCATAACGCGCGTAGCCGAGAGGCCCATATGTGTAGCCGAGATGTCGCGACCTGCAAACATCAGGTTTGGAACGTTTACCGAGTAGAAACAGTCGTAAGGGATACCGTAGCCCTGTGTCATAAAGTACTCAATCGAAGCCAAGCCCTTGTTGTGGAAACCGTTAGGGTCGTGGTTGTCGAGAGTCCAACCGCCATAAGCCACAACGTCCTCGAAGTGGCCGCCCGAGAGAACGTCCTGCTGTGTGAGGGTGTGTGGAGCGACGTAGCGGGTCGATTCGCGCTTGCCAGGAATCGAGCCCATCCATACCAACTCGTAGTTGTAGCAACGGCCGTCTGGGTGATTCTTCATATACTCCCAAATACCGTAGGCAATCTTCTTCAACTCAAATTGTGCCTCGTTGGCGTCGAAGATGGTGTCGAACTTGATACCCGAACACTCAACCCACCAGAAGTTATTGTCGTGGGCACGCCAGATAATCTTGTAGTTGAGTTTCTGGTTAGGGATTGTCGATTTTGGAGTCTCGTAGTTGAAATCGTCGTCGGTGAAGTGGTATGCCCAATCAGGAGCCTTGAATGGGTGGTGAGTGTCGGCGAGTCGCAACTGCAAGAGAATCGAGTTACCCATTGTGTAGTTTGTCGCCTTCTCGTTGGTAACATACGACTCGTTGTAGTCGGTTGTTGCCTCCATACCGCGACGATACTTCGCACCCGAAATGCGGAGGATACCGTCACCCGTACAGTCTACGAACAATTTACCCGAGATGGTGTATTCGGTGTAGTTGTTGGTGTTCCAACACTTTACGGCAGCAATTTCGTCGCCACGCATCACTACGTCGCGAACCGAAGTGTTGAGCAAGAGTCGAATGTTAGGCTCTTCGACAACAGTCGAGTAGATAACGTCGTCCCACAATGGATAGCGCTGCAATGGGTTGTAGAAGAAGTTGCGGCACTGCATCTCCTCGATGATACCTGCCTCTTGGCACTGGTCTTCGCGGACACCTACAATACCCATACGCATCTCGCTCGATGTGTTGCCACCAAGCATCGGACGGTCTTGAATGAGGATAACCTGCGAGCCGTGACGAGCCGCCGAAACAGCGGTACAAACACCGGCCAAACCACCACCGCAGACTACGATAGGAGCCTCCATCTCGACTTTGCGGATAATTTGGTCGTTCTCGTTGGTCTGGAATGCGTTGCCCTGCTTTTCGCGAGCCAACTCCACACCCGTAATCTGCGCTGTGGCAGAGGTCGAGAGAAGCGCAGCGGCTGCAATCGACGCAATAACGGTAAAAAGTCTTTTCATAGGTTTTGTATTATGTATGTTTCTATAAATATACGAACTTAATATAACGCAGGGTGTTGTCGGTTACAACTTATCGACAATGTTGCGCACGACGTCGAACATCTTGCGTGGTGGGCGATGCTCGGTCTTCCATTTGCGGAAGCGGGCCATCTTTTCGGGTATAAGTTTATCGAGTAACGCAACGCCATAATATATACCCCAATCGAGTACCAGAGCCGCTGCGATAACTGCGTAGAACTGCATATCAATCGAAGCCCCGGCGCGCATAGCCACAAACCATATCACGACAACCAAGAGGTTGAGCGAGCAGACCAACAGCGCTGTGCCGAAGTGCGAAACACCAAGTGCGATAAACATATGGTGAAGGTGGGTCTTGTCGCCTATCATAGGCGAAATGCCTCGGCAGATGCGGGCCACCATAACGCGCACCGTATCGAAAACGGGTATCGAGAGCGTTGCGAGAGCAAAGGCCACAAGACCGACGTTGTCGTTGATGGCAAGAGCGTCGTATTTGTTATCGGAGATAATCTCCATAACGAATATGGCCAACATCACACCCAGCGACAGCGAGCCTCCGTCGCCGGCAAACATCTTTGACTTTGAGCCAAATACGTTGTGTAGCAGGAACGGAATCAGCGAGCCGATTGCGCACATGGCCAAAGCAAAGAGCGGAAAGTCGGCAGCCTTGTAGAATATGGCCGCGAAAATCGAGCAGGTTGTGATGCAGAAGGCCGAGAACAGACCATCGACACCGTCAATCAGGTTGAGTGCGTTGATTATGCCGACAACTGCCACGATAGTAAGTGGGGTAGAGACCCATTCAGGTAGCGTGGTTAAACCCCATAGACCGTGGAAATTGTCGAGCGACAGGCCGTTGCCTGCATAGATTATTATCAGCACGGTGGCCACTTGTACGAAGAGTCGAACAATGGGCGAGAGGTCCAAAACGTCGTCAATCACACCGATATAGGTCATAATAATCATACACAAAATCGGCGTGAAGAGTGGTGAAATATCGCAGAATAGCGAATCGACAAGCAGACCGGCCGCGATACCGAACGCAATGGCCAAGCCGCCCAATACGGGGACAGGGTGGAGTTGGAGTTTGCGGGTGTTTGGGTTGTCGACAATGTTTTTCGTCTTTGCAAACCGTACAAGATAAGGGTGGATAATCGCAACCGCAATGAGCGATGCGCAGAACGATACAAGGGCGATGGTGTGTGTGGTGTTCTCCATTGGGTTGTATATATAATATTGCAAAAGTAGTATATTATTTTTGAAAAACAAAAAATGGCCCTCCTCAAATAATGCCTTCGTTTCAAAAAGGGTCGGGGTTTGATAAAAAATGAAAAATAGTGGCAAAAAAATGTGATATTTTAAGAAATTTAATGCAACTTTGTAGGGTGTAATTGTGAATATCAGGTGTGCTAACACGATAAATTATAATACAACTATGACAAAAATGAACACTTCAAACTCTACTATGGTGCTGGCCACCACTTTTGCCGACAAAGGCGATTGGACAGTAGAGCAACAGTTTGTGCTGCAAATGGGCTCTTCCTACCTCTTTGCTCACGGCCTCGGAACTCCGCTCGCAAAAGATGCAGTGACCCAAATCGAGGTACCTGCCGATGGCGAGTATCAACTGTTTGTGCGTACCAAGAACTGGACGAAGCATTGGTCCGACGGCCCAACGCCGGGCATCTTCTCGGTGCTGATTGACGGTGTGGCCGACGATGCAACATTTGGTACCGACAAGGTTAATTGGTATTGGCAGAAGGGTGGTAAGTATACCCTCTCGAAGGGTAAACATACGGTCGCTTTGCACGACCTCGCAGGCTTCGACGGCCGTTGCGATGCCATTATCCTGACCCAAACCGACTGCGTTCCAGGTGATTCGCTCGAAGAGTATTTCGAGCTGCGTAAGGCACTGCTTGGCGATAATCTGCCCGAGGATAAGGGCTCGTTCGATTTTGTCGTTGTCGGTGGTGGTATCTCGGGTATCTGTGTCGCTTTGGCAGCAGCGCGCCGTGGCTTGAAGGTGGCCCTTATTCAGGACCGATATGTGCTTGGTGGTAACAACTCATCGGAGGTGCGCGTAGGTCTTGGCGGTCAAATCAATATCGACCCATATCCATCGCTCGGCTATCTGTTGAACGAGATTGGTCCCGACCGCATCGGTAATGCGCGTGGTGCTCACCATTACCAGGACGATAAGAAGATGCGCGTTGTCGCAGCCGAGGAGAATATCACGCTCTTTATGGGCTACACCGTTCTCGAAGTCGAGAAGCAGGGCGACTGCATCGCCTCGGTTGTTGCACAGGAGGCTACGGCTCAAACCCGCATCAAGGTTAGCGGTAAATACTTCTCCGACTGTACGGGTGACGCCCACCTCGGATATATGGCGGGTGCAGAGTGCCGTATGGGTCGTGAGGCTCGCTCCGAGTTTAACGAGCCGCTTGCTCCCGAAAAGGCCGACGATATGACGATGGGTGTGTCGATTGAGTGGTACTGTGAGGATTGGAATACACCTTGCTCATTCCCCGACTCGCTCGATTGGGGCCTGCGCCTCGACGAATATACCGTTGAGCCTGTTCACCGTGCAAATTGGTATTGGGAGGTTGGTATGATGGACGACCAGGTTGCCGATGCCGAGAAGATTCGCGACTACGGTATGTATGTGGCATACTCGACTTTCTCCTACTGCAAGAATCGCTACTCGAAGAAGGAGGATTGGGAGTGTACCCACCTTACTTGGGTGTCGCACGTGTCGGGTAAGCGCGAGTCGCGCCGTATCGTGGGCGATTATATCCTCCGCGAGCAGGACCTTACGCGCCCTATCCACCACGAGGACGAGACCTGTACGACAACGTGGCGTATCGACCAGCACTACCCAATGGAGAAGAATACCAAAGACTATCCTAATCAGGAGTGGCTTTCGTATGGCGTGCTGACCCCAATCGACTTCTATGCGTTGCCTTACCGTTGCTTCTACTCGAAGGATATCAAGAATATGTTTATGGCGGGCCGTAATATCTCGGTAACCCACATCGCTCTTGGCTCGACTCGCGTTATGCGTACTTGCGGCCTTATTGGCGAGGTTGTCGGTATGGCTGCTGCCGTATGTTCGCGTCGTGAGGCATTCCCTCGCGATGTCTATACAACCTATTTCGAAGATTTGAAGGAGTTGATGCGCAAGGGTACAGGTCGTACCGATGTGCCTTATACTCAATTCTATCATCAGGTGGACCGTACGGGGCATCAGGCAGAGGACCGTTAAAAATCGATTTTATAAGGTCTTTCCTTCCGCTAACGCTTTTGTCAGCAAAGGGTAGTACGACAAGTACAACCCTTCGCCGCCAAAACCGCCGAGCGTTGCAAAGTCACTTCTAAAATGCAATTTTTGGGGAAGTCGAATTTATAAGGTCTTTGCTGCCGCTAACCTCTTGTTCTGCAATGGGCAGTACGCCAAGTACAGCCCATCGCAGTCCAACAGGCCGAGCGTTAATCCATCTTCGATGGCTTTTAGTTGCTTCGGCTCGGCAAAGCGTGCAAGCCCACTTTGCTCTCGCCTTAATCGCAACTTTGCAAAGTCGCGCCTGGGGTAGGCTGGGTAACCTGGGTAACCTGGGGTAGATTGAGTAGGCTGGGGAGTTATGACCCCTAATAACCGCTAACGCCCCTTAAACTAAAAAAAACTAAAAACCTAAATATTTATGGCTCTGATTGATTGGCTTATTGTAGCCCTATTTTTGGGAGTGTTGATGGCGATAGGATACGCCTTCTCCCACAAGAACAAAGATGTTGAAGATTACTTTGCGGCAGGTCGTTCGATGCCGGGTTGGATTGTTGCTATTGCGGCAACGGGTACAACCATCTCGGCAGGTACGTTTGTCGGCTCGCCCGAACTTGGTTTCAATACCGACCTGACCTATGTGATGAACCTCATAGGCTCGATTTTTGGTGGTATATTGGTGGCGGCGTTGATTATGCCTAAACTCTACAAGGCCAACACCATCACAATCTACGGCTTTATCGGCGACCGTTTTGGTGAGAAGTCGAAGCGCGTAAATAGTGCGATGTTCCTTCTTGGTCAGCTCTTTACCTCGGGTTCGCGACTCTTTATTGCGGCAATCGCAATCTCGGTGATTGTCTTTGGCGAAATCAAATTCGACTTTATGGTCTATTCGATTATCATTTTGGGTGTCGTTTCGACCATCTATACAATGCTTGGCGGTATCAAGGGTCTGCTCTATATCGACACCTTCCAGACGTTGTTGCTTATCGGTACGGGTGTAGTTGCGCTTATCTGGGTTTATTGCGAAGTGACCGGTACAGGTCTGTCGTTTGGCGAGATTTGGGCAACCATCACCGATGGTGGTTTGACAAAGACTCCTGGCTTCGACAAGGAGAGCATTGCACCACTTGCCGACGGTGCGATAGCCGGCTGGGAGCCTGGTAGCAAGTTGCAGATGTTCGACTTCTCGCTCAATAACTGGAACTCGCCTTATACGGTTGTTGCCGGTATGATTGGTGTGGCATTCTTCAAGATTTGCCAATATACGACCGACCACGAATTTGTGCAGCGTCAGTTGGCTTGTCGCGACGTGAAGCAGGCTTCGATGTCGCTCGTATGGTCGCAACTTCTTGCGTTGCCTGTTGTGTTGGTATTCCTTATGATTGGCGTGATGTTGTTTGCCAAGTATAAGACCGAGTTCTTGGCAGATGGCGAGCTGTCAAACTTCTTCAAAGATGCTCGCGATGTATTCCCGCAGTATATCAAGAATCATATCCCTACGGGCCTTCGTGGTTTGATGATTGTCGGCCTCTTGGCGGCGGCTCTCTCGTCGTTCAACTCGGCAATCAATGCTATGGCTTCGAGCTTCGTAACT
The DNA here is from genome assembly GCA_017629615.1 of Alistipes sp. The sequence goes on from JAGBWT010000206.1 coordinate 6,302, forward strand.
GACCTCTACTTACCAATTCGTGAGGATATGGGCAAGGCCGTTAAGGGCGATGCCGACCAACTCTCGTCGTCGCGTAAGATGGTCTTCCTGATGGGTATGATGCTTACGGGCTTTGCTATCGTTACGGCGGTGATGCAGGAGGCAAGCGGCTTGAACCTTGTCGATTTTGCTACGGGCGTTATGTGCTTCGCCTATGCAGGTATGATTGGTGTCTTCCTTACAGCAATCTTTACGAAGCGAGGCAATACGGCAAGTGTCATCGCGGCAATCGTTGTGGGTATGATTATTATCGTGCCGTTGATGTTCCAAAAGCAGATTTTCGGTACGCAGTATATCGCTTGGACTTGGTGGGCGCCAATCGGTGGTATTATTTCGACCGCAGTTTGTATGCTCGGTGCGCCTGCAAAACAGAAAAAATAGGCTCGACGACCTCGGTTTTCGACCGTTCGATTTACAGCCACGACACAAGTCGGTGTCGTGGCTGTAACTTTTTGCCGATATAGAGTTTAGCCTCTGAAAAATTATTCTCGAAAAGAGTAAAAAAACGAAAAAAAATCTTTGTTGTCTTCGATTTTGTCTATCTTTGTAGGTTGTAAAGATTGTATAAAATTCTGCATACACATTATGATTAAAGAGTACGATGTGATTATCATTGGCGGTGGTGCTACGGGCGCAGGTGTTGCGCGCGACTGCTCGTTGCGAGGCATTAAGTCGTTGCTCGTCGAGCGAGGCGATATTGCTACCGGAGCCACAGGCCGCAATCACGGATTGTTGCATAGCGGAGCGCGTTATGCGGTGGGCGACCACGAATCGGCCGAGGAGTGTATTCGCGAGAATATGATTTTGCGCCGTATTGCGTCGCACTGTGTCGATGAGACGGGCGGTCTGTTTATCTCGTTGCCGGAGGACGGCTTGGAGTTTCAGGCGAAGTTTATCGATGCTTGTCGTTCGGCAGGTATCGCAGCCGAGGCTATCGACCCCAAGGAGGCGCTGCGTATGGAGCCTTCGGCCAACCCTGCAATGATTGGTGCTGTGACTGTTCCCGACGGTTCGGTAGACCCATTCCGTCTTACGGCGGCAAATATTATGGACGCCAAACTGCACGGAGCCGAGGTGCTGACCTATCACGAGGTACTCGGTTTGGTTATGGAGCAGAATCGTGTCGTCGGCGTTAAGGTTCTCGACCGTCAGAGCGGTGAGCAGTGCGAGTATCGTGCGCGCATCGTTGTCAATGCGGGTGGTATTTGGGGTCACAATATCGCAAAACAGGCGGGCGTGACTATCAATATGTTGCCGGCAAAGGGCTCGTTGCTGATTTTCGGCCACCGTGTCAATAATGTGGTGTTGAATCGTTGTCGTAAGCCTGCCGATGCCGATATTTTGGTGCCTGGCGATACTATCTCGCTCATCGGTACAACATCGAGCAAAGTGCCTTTCGACGAGGTTGATGATATGTATGTTACGGCCGACGAGGTCGATTTGCTTATGCGCGAAGGTGAGAAACTCGCACCTTCGCTTGCCCATACCCGTATTCTTCGTGCCTATGCAGGTGTTCGTCCGCTTGTTGCTTCGGACGACGACCCAAGTGGCCGTAGCGTGAGTCGTGGTATAGTTGTTTTGGACCACGCAACGCGTGACGGAGTAGAGGGCTTTATCACCATTACGGGCGGAAAGTTGATGACCTATCGTTTGATGGGCGAATGGACTACCGACCTTATCTGTAAGAAACTCGCTATCGATGCCAAGTGTACGACAGCCGAGCGACCTCTGCCTGGCTCGCATAAGGAGGAGCGAGAGCAGACCTCGAAGAAGATTCACGCAGTGCCTACGATGCAGCGCGAATCGTCGCTCTATCGTCACGGTGGTATGGCCGAGAAGATTGAGGCTACGACTGCGGCCAAGCGCTCGCTTGTCTGTGAATGTGAGGAGGTCTCGGTTGGCGAGGTTGAATATGCAATCAATGCCCTCGATGTAAAGAATTTGGTCGATTTGCGTCGTCGTACGCGTGTCGGTATGGGAACGTGTCAGGGCGAGCTTTGTGCTTGCCGTGCTGCGGGCCTTATGGCCGAGGTTGGTCGCTACTGCACTTCGCGTGCAAAGCAGGACCTTGCGGCCTTTATCAATGAGCGTTGGAAGGGTATGGCCCCTGTTGCTTGGGGCGATACGTTGCGCGAAAGTGAGTTCTCGATGTGGCTCTACGATGGCGTATGCGGTTTAACTACTAAAACAAAGGAGGAGTAGCGATGAGATACGATAGCATTATTATTGGTGGCGGTTTGTCGGGCCTTATTTGTGGTCTGCAACTTGTTCAGGCAGGTCGCCGTGTGGCGATAGTCTCGGCTGGCCAAAGTGCATTGCACTTCTCGTCGGGCTCGTTCGATTTGTTGGGCTCGTTGCCTAATGGCGAGGTGGTTACCTCTCCTACGGAGGGCGTAAAGCGTTTGGTCGAGATAGCACCTTCGCACCCATACGCAAAGATTGGTGTCGAGGAGTTCGAGTCGCTTGCGTGCCGTGCCGAGGCGTTACTCTGCTCGGCCGATGTCTCGGTTTCGGGCTCGCCAAAGCAGAACCACTACCGCTTGACCCCGATGGGTGTTTTGAAGAGCGCGTGGCTCACAATCGACGGCTATGTTCGTAGCGAGCAGGCCGAGGGGTTGGCGTGGAAGCGTGTAGCATTGTTCAATGCCGAGGGTTTCCTCGATTTCTATACCCAATTCATTGCCGACGAGTTGCGCAAACTCGGTACAACCTGCCTTGTTCACACCTTCAACCTGCCGGCTTTGGAGCCAATCCGTAACAATCCGACCGAGATGCGTTCGGCCAACATTGCCCGTATCTTTGATAGTGAGGCTAATGTCGATGCTTTGGCAGCCATAATCGCTCGCGAGGCGGGAGATTGCGAGGCAGTCTTGTTGCCTGCATTCCTCGGCATCGCAAATGGTAGGGTGCTTGATGAGTTGCGCGAGAAGAGCGGTCGCGAAATCTATGTTGTGGCAACCTTGCCACCATCGGTCCCTGGCGTTCGTGCGCAGTTGGCCTTGCGTCGTGCTTTTGAGCGTGCGGGAGGTGTCTATATGCTTGGCGATACGGTTGTAGGCTACGATATGGTCGATGGTCGTATCGCGAAGGTCTATTCGGCAAATCACAGCGATATAGGTTTGGAGGCCGACGACTATGTACTTGCTACGGGTAGCTATTTCAGCCGAGGCCTTGAAGCAACCCGTGAGGGCGTTTGCGAGCCAATCTTCGGTTTAGATGTCGATGCTGCGACCGACCGAGGCGAGTGGTATCGTCGTGACCTCTTCGAGGCACAACCTTTCGAGAAGTTTGGTGTGGTTACCGACGAAGCGTTGCACGCTGTGAAAGAGGGCAAGGCAGTCGAGAACCTCTATGTTTGCGGAGCGGGTCTTTCGGGATTCAATCCTGTGAAAGAGCAGTGTGGCGCAGGTGTGTCGATGCTGACAGCGCTTCGCGTAGCCGATAATATTTTGAAAAAATAAGGAGTCTGCAACTATGATGAAAGAGAATAGCGCAAATAATTTTGAGCAGTGTATCAAGTGTACCGTCTGTACGGTATATTGTCCGGTTGCAGCGGTTAATCCGCTCTATCCCGGACCAAAGCAGTCGGGTCCCGATGGTGAGCGTCTGCGTTTGAAGCGCCCCGAGTTCTACGACGAGGCGTTGAAATATTGCCTTAACTGTAAGCGTTGCGAGGTCGCTTGTCCGTCGAATGTGCGTATTGGCGACATTATCCAGTTGGCACGCATCAAACATAGCAAGAAGGGTCCGGGCCTGCGTGAGTTTGCGTTGGCCAATACCGACCTTATGGGTTCGGTTGCGACGTTGGCCTCGCCGATTGTCAATACTGCCGTATCGCTCAAACCGGTTAAGGCTATTATGGACTCGGTTGTGGGTATCGACCATCGTCGTACATTCCCGAAATATGCCTTCGGTACGTTCGAGAGTTGGTTGCGTAAGCAGCGCAAGGCACAGGAGGCCTTCGAGAAGCAGGTGGCATACTTCCACGGTTGCTATGTGAACTATAACAATCCGCCACTCGGCAAAGCCCTTGTTAAGGTTATGAACGCACTCGGTTTTGGAGTTCAACTACTCGATAAGGAGAAGTGTTGCGGTGTGCCTCTTATCTCCAACGGCTTTATTAAGCAGGCGCGTCGTCAGGCCGAAACCAATACGGCGTCGATTCGCAAGGCTGTTGTGGAGAAGAAAATTCCTGTGATTGCAACCTCGTCTACCTGTACCTTTACCCTTCGCGACGAGTATCCGCATCTGCTCGGTATCGACAATAGCGAGGTTCGCGATAATGTCGAGTTGGCTGTGCGTTTTATCTATCGCTTGGTCGAGAAGGGCGACTTGACGCTTCGTTTCCGCGACGATGCTCCAACCCTCCGCGTGGCATACCATACGCCTTGCCATATGGAGCGACTCGGCTGGTCGTGCTACTCGATAGAGTTGTTGAAGATGATTCCGTCGGTTGAGTTGGTGCCACTCGATTCGCAGTGTTGCGGTATTGCCGGAACATACGGATTTAAGAAGGAGAACTACCCAACATCGCAGGCTATCGGTGCGCCACTCTTTAAGCAGATAGAGGCTTCGGGTTGCGACTATGTTGTGACCGATTGCGAGACCTGTAAGTGGCAAATCGAGATGTCTACATCGAAGCGGGTGTTGCATCCGATTGAGATATTGGCGGACGCCCTCGAATAAAATTGTATTTTATGCAGCATTTGCTGCGTTATGCTCAATCCCCAAGACAGTCACATACGCCGAGTATGCTCCTGCCTTGGGGATTTTCGCAAGCCTTGCAACTGCGTGCCTAAAATACAATTTTTGGGAAAATCGATTTTATAAGGTCTTTTCTTCCGCTAACGTTTTTGCCCGCAATGGGCAGTACGCCAAGTACTACCCATCGACGCTTTTTTCGCCGAGCGTTGTATAATTTCTTCTAAAACACTTTTTTTTGAAAAATGATTCTATGCGGGTTCTACTTCCGCTAACAAAATGAACCAACAAAGGGCTGTACCACAAGTACAGCCCTTCGTTTTTTATTGCGCAACAGTAATGGGTAGACTGGGTATACTGGGTATACTGGGTAGAATGATTGCGCCCAGACTGCTCATTCTACTCATCTCTCCCTACGCAGCTCCCTACAGATTATTCAACGTGTAGTCAATCATCTTTTGGCGCACGAGCGATGTTGCCGATGGTAGCATCGAGTGGTTTTGGTCGGGGTAGACCATCATATCGTACTGCTTGCCTGCGGCGTTGAGGCGACGGCACATCTCCATCGAGTTCTGGAAATGCACATTATCGTCGGCCGTGCCGTGGATAATCAACAGTTGCGTGCGCTCGGCCAACTTCTCGGCGTGCGATAGTGGCGAGTTGTCGTCGTATCCGCGAGGGTTGGTTTGAGGCAGACCGTTATATATCTCGGTGTAGATGGTGTCGTAGTAGCGCCACGATGTTACGGGGGCTACGGCTATTGCCATACGGAATAGGCCTTCGCCGTGAAGTGCGCAGTTGAGAGCCATAAAACCTCCATACGACCAACCATAGATGCCTATTCGTTCGGCATCGACCCACGGTTGGTTGGCCAAATAGCGGGCAAACGATATTTGGTCCTCGCGCTCTCGGCGACCGAGGTCGGCATAGGTGCATTTCTTGAACTCTTCGCCTCGGAAACCCGTACCGCGACCATCGCAACACGCAACAATATATCCGTGCGCAGCAAGTGCATCTTCCCAATCGAGCGACCAGCGGTTGCGAGCCGACTGCGACCCCGGGCCGGAGTATTGTGTCAGCAGAACAGGGTAGCGATGCGATGGGTCAAAGTTGGTCGGCATCTGGATATAGTAGTTGAGCGTATCGCCTCGTTCGGTTGTGAAGGTGCGGAAATGGCGTGTCGGCCACGCTCCACACTCGGCCACAGCCTTGCGACGGTCGGCCAGCGTGTCGATGATTTTGCCATCGCCGCGATGTAGCGTGACTACGCGTGGCGTTGAGGCGTTGCTTGCGGTCTGGATATAGTATTTGCCACCTGTTGAGGCCTCGACCTGATGAAAACCGTCGCCCTGCGATAGGCGCTGCTTGCCTCGACCGTTTGGTCGGATAGAGTATAGGTCGCGATTGAGTGGCGAACGTTCGGTCGAGAGGTAGAGTATTCGCTCCTTGGTTGCCGAGATGATGTTGGTGACCTCCCATCGACCCTCGGTTATTGGTGCGATACGCCCCTTGCGCGTGTCGTGGAGGTAGAGGTGGGCCCAGCCTCGCGAACTCTCTTCGAGCACAACGAAACGATGCTCGTCGATAAAGGTTATGGTCGAAGCATTTGGTCGCTCGACGTAGCGTGGCGACTGCTCCTCGTAGATGGTGCGGAGTGAGCCGTCGTGCTGCAATATCACCACCTCAAAATGGTTTTGCAGGCGATTTATGCGATAGAAATAGAGCTGTCCGCTCGGCGTCCAAGCGAGGTTGAGCAGGTAGTCGTCACTATCGGCGTTGGTCGCAATACGTTGCTTTGAGCCGTCGTTGCGGTCGTAGAGCCACACCTCGACGGTGGAGTTGCTATCGCCAGCCTTTGGATATTTGAACGTGTAGGCGTGATTGTAGAGTGTCGCATCGAAACGCATCATCTCGAAGAGTGGCACTTGGCTCTCATCGAAACGCAGGTAGGCGATATATCTGCTATCGGGCGAAAAGGCGTAGGCTCGCGTAAAGCCATACTCCTCCTCATAGACCCAATCGCTTGTGCCGTTGATAACTTCGTTCCATCGACCATCATCGGTTATGGCCGTTGATTGGCGGGTCGCGATGTTGTAGAGGTAGAGGTTGTTGTTACGCGAGTAGGCCACGCAGGTTGCATCGGGCGAAAATGTCACATCGCGCACACCTTCGAGAATGCGGTTTGCCCCCTCGGCCGTAGCTAAATAGCAGTCGGAGGTGAAGGAGTGGCGATAGATTTGTTGCAGCGATGTACGGTCGAAAATCAGTGCCGATTCGGCCGATGGTGCAAGCTCATAGCCGTGAATGTTGATATTGGTCGAAAAGAGTATATCGCCCTCGCCCTTGCGGTCGTAGGCATAACGTACGATGTCACCATCGCGAATGATGGTGTAGTGGCAACCATCGGGCATCGAGCGTAAAGCCGTAAGAGCGGTTGCTGCGGCCTTGCGGGTGCGTAGAACGTCGGCGTATGAGCCATTAGTCGAGGCGTGGCACGAGAGGCCAAATGCTACGACTATGGATAGTAGTGCAAAGAATCTCATCGCCTAAATATCATCTACATTGAAGTCGTAATCGAGACGCTTACCCGTTATGAAGGTCGAACTGTCGAATTTGGTGTTGAATTGCTCAACCGTAACTCGCTTGTTCTGCTCATAAGGCGGCGTGAGCAGGTCGAAGTTGATGGCGTAGTGGATAGCCGCTTCGAGTATGGCGATAAGGCGCTCTTGCGAAATCTCCTCGCGACCAAAGTTGAGGGCGCGCATCGACGTTTGGCGTTTGCCCTCGACGAAGAACATACGTTCGCGGTTGATGAAGATGCGGCCAATCAGATAGCCCTCATCGGCCGAACGGTTGAATTTGAACGAGTCGGAGAGGAAGTCGTAGATGTCGATAATGCCACAATAGGAGTTGGCCTTCTCGCCCTGCACATAGGGGTTTTGCCAGATGATATGGTTGGAATCGAACTCAAATACGTCGGTGTGCATACGGAATATCAACAGGTCGGAGGCTATTTGCAGTTGGGCCTCAAACTTGCCTCGGTCGCGATATTCGAGGCGTACGCGCTTGTCGAGTTTGCCGTCGAGAGCGTCGTCCAACTCCGAAGCCATCTCGAAGAGGACGTCTTTGAGCATACCGAATACGGCAAAGGTGTTGTCGAATACGCGCTGTTTGAGTGTCGATTTTTCGATTATCGTGGCGAGAATCTTCTCGCGAAGTGGTTGAGCAGTCATAGTCTTTATGGTTTCAATATATGACAAAGTTAATTATAATTCCTTAAATATGGTGCGCTTTCGTCTCAAAAACGCTCTAACGCAGTCGTATGGTCTGCCCGTGTGCAAACTCCTCGCCACGACCAAGTCCGTTGAGGCGGGCAAGTTTGCGCTTGCGTATGCCATAGGATTGTGCCAACGAGTGGAGCGTCTCGTCGCGACGTACGATATGGAGCATCGCATTGCCCTCCCAACGAGCCTTCTTGCGCTCGATATAGACGATAGCACCCTGCGAGAGTGAATCACTCTTCGCGGCGTCGTTGAACTTGCGAAGCGTATTTTCGCCAATCTGGAATGTCTGGCCGAGCGAACGGTATGTGTCGCCATTCTTGGCCAATACATAGCAGGTGTGGTTGGAGCGATAGACGTTGTAGCCACGATGCGAGTTGATGGTTACGCGATAGGCATCGGGGTTGATAAGTATGTCGCTTGTTGCGGTGCTTTGGCTCTTGAACCAGGCCTCGGTACCCTCGGCATTTTGGCGCGAGGCGTAGATGGCTGCACCGTCCTCCTGGTCGAGCAGGTCGAGACGGTAGGTCTCGATGATTTTGACAAGTCGCTCGGCATAGTCGGGTGCAGTGGCGTAGCCTGCGGCCTTTAAGCCATAGGCCCAACGGCGATAGTCGTTCGAAGGGTAGGCAAAGAGGGAGTCGTAGCGAGGCGACGAGTCGAGAAATTCGGCGTGGTCGAGATACGAAGCCTCGACCGAAGGGTAGGCACGGAAACATTCGCCCTTGGCATCGTCGTCGTGATATACACGACGGCCGTGCCACGACTTTTTGCACTTGATGCCAAAGTGGTTGTTCGACTCTTTCGATAGTTGGCTGTTGCCTGCGTCCGATTCGAGGATTCCCTGCGCCATCGTGATACTTGCCGGAATGCCGTAGCGCTCCATATGGGCTACGGCAATCGACTTATAGCGGTCGATATACTCTTCGCGGGTTTGGCGACTTTGGGCCGAGAGTGTGGCTGCGAGCAGCAAAAGCGCGATAGTTATTGCGGATTTGGAAATTTTCATTATCTTTGTATTTAAGTTAATGACCTGTGTGGCAGGTGGTAGCTGTCACGACAGAGCAAAGATAACAGATTTTGTAGAAAAAAACAATAATCCTACGACCCGCATAACCCGATATCTGTCCGATATGAACCCATTGCATATTATAACCCCTGTAAAAGACTCGATAGAATCGACCATTGAGACCGTTCGCGCAATCCTGGCGTCGAATATTGCTGTGCCGTATATCTATACGATATACAACGATTTCAGTACGGCGGAGAATACGGCTCTCTTGGAGAGGTATTCTGCCGAGTTGGGCTTCGAGTTGGTTAATTTGTCGGATATTACCGACCACCCATCGCCAAACTATCTGCTCGTGTTGCAACGCTGTCAGGAGCGGGCTTTGGCCGCAGGGGCCGACCTTGTGATTGTCGAGTCGGACGTGGTGGTTGCTCCCGATACGTTGCAGCGTCTGGCCGAGGGTGCTGCCGAGCGCGAAGATTGCGGTATAGCGGCATCGGTTACGGTCGATGACGAGGGCGAGATAAACTACCCGTATGAGTATGCGCGTGGTCGCGAACCACAACCCTATTCGGTTAAGAAGCATTGCAGTTTCTGCTGTTCGTTGCTGACCAATCGCTTTTTGCAGGCCTATGATTTTCATCAGATGAATCCCGATAAGCATTGGTTCGATGTCCATATCTCGCAGGAGTCGCGTGCGCGGGGATTTGCCAACTACCTGTTCGTAAATCTGCCTGTTGTGCATCGTCCGCACAGTTCGCGTCCGTGGAAGCAACTCAAATACACCAATCCGATAAAGTATTATTGGCGTAAATTCACCAAGAAAGTCGATAAAATCTAACTATGTCAGCCACTCAATCGCTTGTGTCGGTTGTGATGCCGGCGTATAATATGGCCGACTATATCGAGGAGTCGATAGAGTCGGTTTTGGCTTCGCACTATCCCC
>JAGBWT010000207.1 GCA_017629615.1 Alistipes sp.
AAGTAATCATTATTTGAAAAATTTTCACTATTTTTGACCGATTTATGCGTGCGTATGTGTGCAATGGTTAGGAAAATTTTAATATCGGTCGTGGCTTTGTTGCTCTCATTCAGTGCTTTAGCACAGAGTGAGAAACTATATTTGGATACCGACTTTAACTTCGATTTCGATAATACGGAGTACTCGGGTAGTGGCTTCGGTCCGTCGGAAACACTCTTCGGAGTGTCGCTTGCGCCTGTGTTGCGCTATGAGTGGAGCGAAAAACACTCGCTTGGCGTAGGAGTCAATATGCAGAAGTGGTTTGGCTCGGTGCGCTTTCTCGACGACATTGACTTTGTGGCGTACTACCAATACAAGGATGAGAAGTATGGAGCATTGGCGGGTCTGTTCCGCCGTGATAAACTTATGGGTCGCTACTCCGAGGCCTTTTTCAGCAATGCCTGGTTGGCGAAGAATCGTTTGGTACAGGGTTTGGCGTTGCAATATCACGATAAGGTCGGCTTTGCCGAGCTGGTGGCCGATTGGAACGGAATGTACTCGATGGAGTGTCGTGAGCAGTTCCGCATTCTCTTCTCGGGCGAGGGCCGCTTTGCAAAGGTTATGTATGCGGGTGCCGCATTCGAGATGCAGCACTACGCCAACCGTGCCGATTTCCACTACAATGTGGTGGATAACCTTGTTGTAAATCCATATCTCGGAGTCGCTTTCAACGCCTTCTTCGATTTCGATATCCGATTGGGCTATCTGCAGACTCTGCAGCGAGATAGACTTACGGGGGGGGGCTGGCAAACTCCATATGGCACAGAACTCTTCTTCCGAATGAGCCGTTGGGGAGTATTTATCTCGAACAATTTCTATATCGGCGACGACCTGCTGCCACTCTACGATTCGATGGGCAAGGAGGGTACAATCTATGGTGCAGATCTCTATGCTGCCGACCCCTTCTATCGCACCGAGAGCGCCTACTACAATCGCACAGGTATAGGTTACGAACAAAATTTTTGGAAGGAGCGCATCAAGGTCAAGGCGGAGTTTGTGCTCAAGACCGATGGCGAGAGGATGTATAATCAGCAGATTATATCGTTGGGCGTGAATATCGCCCCAAAATTGTATGATAAGACAACGAAAAGAACAAAATAATAAAAACTGAAAGTTATGGCAACTGAAAATGTTGAAGTAAAAGAGAAGTCTTTGAACTTCCTTGAGGAGATTATCGAGGAGTCGATTGCAAACGGTTTGTCGCATGTGCAGACACGATTTCCACCGGAGCCAAACGGCTACCTCCATATCGGACACGCAAAGAGTATCTGCATCAACTTCGGCTTGGCAAAGAAGTATGGCGGTAAGTGTAACCTCCGTTTCGATGATACCAACCCTGTAAAGGAGGATACCGAGTATGTAGACTCGATTAAGCGAGATATCAAGTGGCTCGGTTTCGATTGGGCTATCGAGCGTTATGCTTCGGACTATTTCGATCAGCTCTACGATTGGGCAATTGTGCTCATCAAGAAGGGCTTGGCCTATGTCGATGATCAGACCCAGGAGGAGATTCGCCTCAATCGTGGTACCGTTTCGGAGCCCGGTAAGCCGTCGCCTTGGCGTGACCGCTCGGTAGAGGAGAACCTCGACCTGTTCGAGCGTATGCGTGCAGGCGAATTTGCCGATGGCGCAAAGGTGTTGCGTGCAAAGATCGATATGGCACACCCTAATATGCTCTTCCGCGACCCTATTATGTACCGCATCCTGCACACCGATCACCACCGTACAGGCAACAAGTGGTGCATCTACCCGATGTACGACTATGCTCACGG
>JAGBWT010000208.1 GCA_017629615.1 Alistipes sp.
GCAATGTGCCGCAGCGTCGAACGTCGATGTTGTCGTCAATGCATTGGTGGGTTATGCGGGTATGATTCCGACCAAGATGGCTATCGAACAGGGCAAGAAGGTAGCGCTTGCCAACAAAGAGAGTCTGGTTGTCGGCGGCGAGATGATTATGCGCCTTGCGATGCAGCACCACGCGCCTATTATTCCTATCGACTCCGAACACTCGGCTATCTTCCAATGTCTTATGGGAGAGGTTGCGCCACTGCGTCGCCTCATCATCACTTGCAGCGGTGGCTCGTTCCGCGACCTTCCGCGCGAGGCTCTGGCCAACGTAACGGTCGAGCAGGCTCTGCGCCACCCTCAATGGAGTATGGGTGCAAAGATTACTATCGACTCCTCGACACTCGTAAACAAAGGCTTCGAGGTTATCGAGGCACATTGGCTCTTTGGTGTCGAGCCAGAGAAGATCTCGGTCATTCAGCACCCTCAATCAATCATTCACTCGATGGTAGAGTTTGAGGACGGAGCAATCAAGGCGCAACTCGGCACGCCCGATATGCGCACGCCAATATCGTTCGCACTGATGTTCCCACAACGAGCATCGCGCAAATGCGAGCATTTCAGCTTCACCGACAACCCTTCGCTCACCTTCTGCGAAGTGGACCGCATCAAATACCCTGCGCTCGACATCGCCTACGACTGTCTGCGTCGTCGAGGCACTGCGGCCTGCACGATGAATGGTGCTAACGAGGTTGCCGTTGCAGCCTTCCTGGAAAAGCGTTGCGCCTATCTCGATATTGTGCGCACTATCGAGCACGCGCTCGACCGTGCAACATTCACGCTCAACCCTACGGTTGATGACTACGCTGCGGCCGACAAGGAGTCGCGCCGTTTGGCCACCGAATTTTTGAAACTTTAACACAAAACACCGATAAACCGCTATGGAAATTCTGATAAAAGCAATCCAATTCTTTTTGAGCCTCACGCTATTGGTGACGGTCCACGAATTTGGCCACTTTATCGTGGCCCGTATGTTCAAAATCCGTGTCGAGAAGTTCTACATCTTCTTCGATTGGGGCTTCTCGCTCTTTAAGTTCCGTTGTGGCGACACCGAGTATGGTCTGGGTTGGATTCCTCTCGGCGGCTACTGCAAAATCGCAGGAATGGTCGATGAGAGTCTCGACACCGAAGGTCTGGCAAGCGAGCCAAAGCCTTACGAATACCGTTCGAAACCCGCGTGGCAACGCTTCTTCGTGCTTGTGGCTGGTGTCTCGATGAACGTCATCTTGGCCTTCCTCATCTACTGCGGAATCAGTTATGCCTGGGGCAACACCTATATCGCCAACGAAGATATTACAATCGGCTACACCTTCAACGAGGCGGGTCACAAACTCGGCTTCCGCACGGGCGACCGCATAATCTCGATTGATAACGAGCCTATCGACAACGTTGCAAAGATTCCGTCGGCTGTGCTTTTGGCCAAGGACAATGCCGAGGTTACGGTCGTTCGCGACCACGCTATTCAGCGCTTCAATCTCTCGGCCGAGCAGCTCAACGAGTTGCGCCAGGACGAGCGCAATTTTGCTGCCTTCTGCACGCCACGCATACCGTTTATCGTCGATAGCATTGCTTCGGTCGAGGCCGCTGCGGCAGGTTTCCAAAAGGGCGACCGCATCATAGGCATCGACGGTATCGAGGAGGAGGATTTCTTGAAGTACAACGCACTGCTCACGGCTCGCGCATCGAAAGAGGCTCAATTTACCGTATGTCGCGAGGCCGACACGTTGCAACTCACGACAACGCTCTCGCCCGAGGGCAAGATAGGCCTCTATGTTCTCGGCATTGCTCCGCGCCAAATCAACTACTCGCTTTGGGAGGCAATTCCGGCAGGTGCGCAACTTACCGCTCGCACAATCAAGAGTTATTGGGACCAACTCTGCCTTATCGTTAAGCCCGACACGGGTCTTTATAAGCAGGTCGGTGGCTTTATCGCCATTGGCAACATCTTCCCTTCGGATTGGGATTGGCAACGCTTTTGGTCGATGACCGCCTTCCTCTCGATTATCCTTGCGATAATGAACCTGATTCCTATTCCGGGTCTCGATGGCGGACACACACTATTTACGCTTTGGGAGATGATTACGGGCCGCAAAGTCAGCGACCGCGTACTCGAAATAGCGCAATATATCGGTATGGCACTGATTCTCGCGCTGGTACTCTTCGCTAACGGAAACGATATATACCGACTCTTTAAGTAGTTATGGCCAAAGTTAAACGTGCATATTTCTGCCGCGAATGTGGCTTTGAAACCCCAAAATGGCTGGGTAAGTGTCCTTCGTGCGGGGCTTGGGATTCGCTCACCGAGGAGATAATCTCGTCGGGCCGTGAAGCCTCGGTTGCTGCAACAGTCACGGGTGGCTCTATCCCGACAGCGCGACCTACCAAAATTGGCGATATTGGCTACAACACGACCAAGCGCATCGACACAGGCAATGGCGAGGTTAATCGCGTGCTTGGTGGAGGTCTGGTTGCAGGGTCGCTTGTATTGCTGGGTGGTGAGCCCGGCATCGGCAAATCGACTCTGTCGCTCCAAATTGCCCTCTCGCCAACGGGCCTTCGCACACTCTATGTCTCGGGCGAGGAGTCGGCCGAACAGATTAGATTGCGTGCCGAGCGCATAGGCATAGCCAACGAGGAGTGCGTAGTATATACCGAGACGTTGCTCGAAAACATCGTAAATCAGATTGACGCGCTGCACCCCGACGTTGTGATTATCGACTCGATACAGACGATGTATACCAATCTCGTCGAGTCGTCGGCAGGCAGTGTTTCGCAGATACGCGAGTGTGCATCGACACTGCTCAAATATGCCAAGGGCAGTGGCACGGCGATATTCATCATCGGCCACATCACAAAGGAGGGTACGATTGCCGGCCCTAAAATTTTGGAGCATATTGTCGATGTCGTTCTGCAATTCGAGGGCGACAGCAACAACTCCTACCGCATACTGCGCGGCATAAAGAACCGTTTTGGCGCAACGTTCGAAATCGGAGTATTCGAGATGCTCGACAACGGACTACGCTCGGTCGAGAATCCTTCGGAGATACTCCTCTCGCACTACGACCAGCCATTGAGTGGCATTGCCGTAGGTGCTACGGTCGATGGTATACGCCCCTACCTGATTGAGGTGCAGTCGCTCGTCAGCCACGCAGCCTATGGAACTCCGCAGCGCAATGCAACGGGCTACGACACACGTCGTATGAATATGTTGTTGGCCGTACTCGAAAAGCGGGTAGGAATGAAGATGTTTCAAAAAGATGTATTCCTCAACTTTGCCGGAGGTTTTCGCGTTGCCGACACGGGATTGGATTTGGCTGTCGTAGCAGCGGTCATCTCCTCCTATTTCGACCGACCTCTTCGCGAAGGCCTTGCACTCGCGGGCGAGATTGGCCTCTCGGGCGAAGTTCGACCTGCATCACGCACCGAGCAACGTATTGCCGAAGCGGCACGACTCGGATTTAAGCGCATAGTCGTATCGGGCTACGCCACAAAGAGTCAGAAAAAGGTTAAGGGTATTGAGGTTATAAGGATTAACAACGTCGGAGAGTTGGCCCGCTGCATCTTCGAGCCACGACACGACGCAGAGGACTAATACTCCAATCGCCACGCAACCTCTTCGAGGAGGTATCGTGCCGAAGCACTATCGCCCGATATGCAGAGCAGTTGCCGAGCTATCGGGCGCTCTCTTGCTATAAGCGAAGCAGCAAGAGCCACAGCACCCTGCGCAACAAGTCGATTGTCGGGGAACTTTTCGACCGCCATCTGGATAGCCTCCAAGACTCTATCCGACGCAATCAGAGTCGAGCGTGAGGCGGCCAACAATGCGGCATAGGCTCGCAACACATCGCCACCCTCAATCCACTCTGCGAGGCAAGTAGCTATCGACGGCACGCGCGACAAAAGTGCGTGAGCCGCCTGCTCGGCAAGTTCGGAGTTGATTAGGCCTGCACCCCAGAACTCCAAATCTTGGTCGCCGACAACCTGCATCGGGTCGGCACACCACAAAGCTATAATCTGCAATTCGCGCACCTGCTGACGATAGAGATAGCGGGCAAACTCGTCGTCATACCCCACCTCCGAAGCCATATCGCGCAACGTATGGATAGCAACTCCGTAGTTGGCGCCATAGTCGGCACCATAGCAGCGAAACGTATCGAGCATCGCGCCATTCATCTGCTTACGCAGTGCGCCCAACAGGGCAACCATTCTTGATGTATGATTGTCGGCCATTGGTCTAACGAGGGGCAGCAACGGTTATGGTGCGACCAAACTGATAGAGAGGCAACTCAACGGTTGCAAGGTCGGTATTACCACACGTCAGCACACAACGGCACGGTGCAGCAACTGCATACTCCCAAACGACCTTATCCTTGGCTGTTGCAGGGGTTATGCCCGACAAATCGACAGCCGACGGGGTTATGTTAAGCACCACCGCCTCGCCCGAAAGGTCGGCAATAGGCAACACGCCCGAATCGTCGCGGAAACGACACAGCACGCTCGTTGGCGCATCGGCCGAAGGCGCGATAGCAAAGCGATATTGCTGACGACGACGCTCGGTCGTACCATAGAATAGCGACAAGCACTCCGCCTCCATACGAGCAATCTCGTCGAGCGCAGCCTTTAAGCCCGCACCAAAGACGTGCTCGCCAATATCACCGGCAATAAGTTCGCGACGCTGCTTGCGCAAAGCGTATATCATCTCGGCAGCCTTGGCAGCTTGCTGTTCAACCGAAAGAGCGCCATTATCGCTACGATAGATAGGCAACACCGACTGCTCCGAAGCCGACTCCACAACCTCGTCTACCGCCTTTGCGGTTGGCATCTCGGCCAAAATCTCGGCCGCAACAATCGACGAGGCAACACGCTCCGACAACGAAGCACGAACGCCCAAATATTTCTGTGCATAGCGAGCAAATTGGCCTGGGGTAAAGCGCTCGGTCTCTGTTGTCAGGACAACAGCCAAACTACTTTTAGGTTGCGACAGAACGAGTTGTCCGTCGACAAAATATGCACCTTTACGGCTCGTTGGCTGGGCCGAAGCCAATGCCACGCTACCTAATAACGTAATCAATAAAAGAAGTCGTTTCATAGTCTATGATATTATAACGCTTTGCGAAGTTAATCTTTTTCGCCCGATAATCAAAATTTAAGATAAAAATCCTGCGTCAAGGCCCTATATTGGTCGCTAAATTGGCCTCGCACATCGGTCTCGATTGTGAGGGTCTCGACCACAAGTTCGCCACTACGTTCGTGGCCAAACTCGGCAAGCACACGCTTTACCGCACCGCCCGGAACGGAGTGTACGTTGCAGCGTCGCAACATAACGAGCGACGTTGTCGATGCGAACTGCTCCATCTGCTCCGTCGGCAGAACAATACCGAAGCGACCACTTGTGGCCAACAGCCGCTCAACAGCCGCAGCAAGTTGCTCGAACGTAAGGTCGGTTGTATGGCGAGCCATCGTGCGACGCGCATCGGGCGAGCGCAAAGAATCGACAAAGTATGGAGGGTTGGAGATTATATAGTCGAACTGCTCTTCTGCGGCATACTCCTGTACCGCCCCCTCTACCACCGACAAGCGGTCGGACCACGGCGAGGCCACAAAGTTAGACGAGGCACAAGCGGCTGCTGTACTATCAATCTCGACAGCGACAATCGTAGCGGCCGAGGAGCGTTGCGCCGCCATCAGCGCAATAACACCCGTACCCGTACCAATATCGAGAACGCGTCGAGCATCGCCAAACGAAGCCCACGCACCAAGCAATACGCCATCGGTGCCGACCTTCATAGCCACACCCGACTGCTCTACGGCAAACTGCTTGAAACGAAACGACGACATCGGTCTATCTTTTAAGGAAACCTTCAATTCCGGCTCCGAAGAGTGCAAAATCGTATTTTACGGGGTCGTCGGCATCGTGCTGACGAAGAGCCTCCGTTATCTCGGTAACCGCCTTCCAGTCGTTGGCGTTGCGAGTGAGCAGGCCCAATGC
>JAGBWT010000209.1 GCA_017629615.1 Alistipes sp.
ATTGTGGAAATTTTCGAAGAATTTCCACAGCACCACACCGCCCGAAACCGATACATTCAGCGAGTGCTTTGTGCCAAGTTGAGGTATCTCGATTGCCGAGTCGCACATATCGACAACATCCTGTGCCACACCCTCCACTTCGTTGCCGAAAACAAGTGCATATTTTACCCCATTCTGAGGCTCGAATTTGTCGAGCATCACCGACTCTGCAATCTGCTCGATGGCAACAATGGTATATCCCTCACTCTTAAGTTGTTGCACACACTCGGCAGTGGTTGCAAAGTGTGCCCATTCGACCGAAAATTCGGCTCCCAGCGAGCTCTTGTGAATATCCCTCGAAGGGGGTGTTGCGGTGATGCCGCAGAGGGCTATTTTTTCGACCGCAAAGGCGTCGCCCGTGCGGAAAAAAGCACCCACATTCTGGGCTGAACGGACATTGTCCAAAACCACCACTACGGGCATCTTCTCCATCTTGCGAAACTCCTCAACCGAGGGGCGACCAAGTTCAGCATTTGTCGTCTTCTTCATTGTATTGCTCAATTATTGCCGCAAAAGTAATCATTATTTGAAAAATTTTCACTATTTTTGACCGATTTATGCGTGCGTATGTGCGAAATGGTTAGAAAAATTATCATATCGGTCGTAGCTTTGTTGCTCTCATTCAGCGCTTTAGCGCAGAGTGAGAGGCTCTATCTCGACACCGATTTCAACTTCGATTTCGATAATACCGAGTACTCGGGTAGCACTATCGGTATCGCCGAGACACTCTTTGGAGTGTCGCTTGCTCCCGTGTTGCGCTACGAGTGGAACGAGAAACACTCGCTCGGCGTGGGTGTCAATGCACAGAAGATGTTTGGCTCGGTGCGTTTCCTCGACAATATCGACCTCGTTGCCTACTATCAGTTCCAGAACGAGAAGTATGGCGCATTGGCGGGTATCTTCCGTCGTGAGAAGATGCTTGGTCGCTACTCCGAGGCATTCTTCAGCAATGCCTGGTTGGCAAACAATCGCCTTGTGCAGGGTTTGGCTCTCCAATACCACGACAAGGTGGGCTTTGCCGAGTTGACAGTCGATTGGAACGGAATGTACTCGATGGAGCGTCGTGAGCAGTTCCGCATTCTCTTCTCGGGCGAGGGTCGCTTTGCGAAGGTGATGTATGCGGGTGTCTCGGCCGTAATGCAGCACTACGCCAATCGTGCCGATTTCCGCTATAATGTGGTCGACAATATCGTAGTAAATCCATATCTCGGAGTCGATTTCGAGGCCTTCTTCGATTTCGATATCCGCTTGGGCTATCTGCAGACATTGCAGCGCGACCGCCTCGTTACGGGTGATTGGCAACTCCCTTTGGGAGCGGAGTTGTTCTTCCGTATGAGCCGTTGGGGAGTGTTTATTTCGAACAACTTGTATGTGGGCGACGACCTTCTGCCGCTCTATAACTCGGTGGGCAAGGAGGGTACTCCGTATGGCGCCGACCTCTATGCTGCCGATCCGTTCTATCGTACCGAAAACGGCATCTACAACCGCACGGGCGTAGGCTACGAGCGCAAGTTCCTGGACGATCGCATCAGTGTCAAGGCGGAGATGGTCTTCAAGACCGATGGCAACGGACTCTACACGCAACAGATTGTGGCTCTCGGAGTGAACCTCTCTCCGAGATTGTATGACAAAGCGAATAAGAAAGCAAAATAAAAATAATAAAAACTGAAAATTATGGCAACTGAGAACATTGAAGTAAAGGAGAAGTCTTTGAACTTCCTTGAAGAGATTATCGAGGAGTCGATTGCAAACGGTTTGTCGCACGTGCAGACCCGTTTCCCACCGGAGCCAAACGGATACCTCCATATCGGACACGCAAAGAGTATCTGCATCAACTTCGGTTTGGCAAAGAAGTATGGCGGTAAGTGTAACCTTCGCTTCGACGACACCAACCCTGTAAAGGAGGATACCGAGTATGTAGATTCGATTAAGAGGGATATCAAGTGGCTCGGCTTCGATTGGGCTATCGAGCGTTATGCTTCGGACTACTTCGATCAGCTCTACGATTGGGCAATCGTGCTTATCAAAAAGGGCTTGGCCTATGTTGACGACCAGACCCAGGAGGAGATTCGCCTCAATCGTGGTACCGTTTCGGAGCCCGGTAAACCATCGCCTTGGCGTGACCGCTCTGTAGAGGAGAACCTCGACCTGTTCGAGCGTATGCGTGCAGGCGAATTTGCCGATGG
>JAGBWT010000210.1 GCA_017629615.1 Alistipes sp.
AGTAGCGTCGATGACAACCCACTCCTTGTTGACTGTCGCTGCATTCAACGAGATAGTTTTGTAACTTAATGAATCCATCTAATACTTGTTAAAAAAGTTTGTAATCCAACCTCGCACTTTGCGAGTGCGCAAAGGTACGAACATTTTTTGAATTACACAACATTTTATAAAATCTTTTATATTATAATATAACAACTCGTTGGACATTCGCTATCGAACAGCCCAACGAGTTGATATTTTACACGGTAATCGTACTACTACCGCCAATTTTGGTGGCGGCTACAAGGCACACCTACCGAAGGACAGTTGCCATAGTGGATACAGTTGGTACATTTGAGCGAATCGTTATTTCGGTCCTTCAACTCCTCGCTCTTAACGTGAGTCCTCAACGCCAACCAGATGCCGACCACAACCACCACAAGCACAATCGAGAAAGCCACCATTACAGCCCCGATAACAAAGAGCATAGCCAATATCGGTAGCGCCTTGATTGACTTTACATTTTGGCGGCACATATCGACGCCGAAGGTCAAAAGCAATGCAATCGCCAAGCCAAGCAGGAATGGTATAGCGAGCCACAAATCGGCATTGTCGATACCCGACAAGAAGGCAGTAATCATCGCAGCCACAAGACCTACAACATACGAGACTACAAGATAGATGGCGACTCTCGCCCACGAGAACGAAACTCGATAGCTCGTCAATATTGAGTGGTTGGTTATAAACGCACCAAAGGCATTCACACCAAAGAAGGCGAATATCGGGATACAGAAGAATATCACATAGTCGATTTCGAAGTAGGTAAAGACACCATAATATGCCAGCGCCAACAGCAACAGCGCCTCCACGATAAACAACACCGGCACCGAGCCAAAGAGCCACCACATCGTCTTTTTATCGGACTCCGTAAAATCGGCATCGGCCGACTCCGCAGCCATTGAGTTAGCGATATATCCGATTATGGCAATTATCAGCGCCGGAATAAAGAGCCAAAAGAGGTTGAACGCGCTCATACTACCTCGCTGTGCAACATATTGTTTCGATGTATTTTCGAACAGTGGCGAGCCATCTTCGGCAAGCAGGAACCAGGTCTTGGCCTCCTTCGCAAACTCCTTATCGGTCTGCATAAGTTTCTGCACCTCGGCCTTGGTCAGCAGGCGGAAAGTCCCTCGCGGTACAGAATAATAAGCGCGACTATGTATATAATATAAATCAACCTTCTCCGGATAGAGTTGAGCATAGAAAAACCATTCGCCCCGCCTATACTTAT
The DNA here is from genome assembly GCA_017629615.1 of Alistipes sp. The sequence goes on from JAGBWT010000210.1 coordinate 1,271, forward strand.
GAGTATCGACAGCGTATGGATTAACCGGATTATCTTCGGGCACTATCTCACCCCAGACATCTTGCGTCATCACATAGGCATAGCACCCGGTCTTTTCGACCACATAATCGGGTTGCACGCCGCAAGCTGTCAGCACAAAAAGCGACATTGCAGCAACAATGAATTTCAGAGCTTTCATATTCTCAATCTATTTAAGTTCAACACTATATATCTCTTCAAGCACTTGCGGTTCGGCGCACGATACGACAATCTTTCGTCCGTCGAGAAGGCATAACAAATAGAGGTTCTCGGAGCGAGTTGCATAGAGGTCGAAAGCCCCTAACTTACGCGCATAGAACCTACCAAAGAAGCCGAACAGACCACCAACGCCAAACGTGCGTACGGCCGAGCTTAACGCCCCATCTTGCAAGCGTGTGATAGAGCGAATTGTATTGCGAGCGATAGTCACATCACCAAAACGGCGCACAACTACAATCTTCGACTCTCCCACTTCGAGTCGTTGTGGGGCATAGCCTTCACACACGACCATCGTTACGAGCATCACAAGCACAAACACAACAAGCGACACTATCGAGCCTACCGCATAGCCACTCTTATACATCTCGTAAGCCAGCACACCCGACACTCCGACCCAAACGGCAAAGAAGCCAAAGGTCACAATCCACACCTTACGATTCCAAACAAACGGAAGCGTATAGAAACTCTTATCCGACATAGCCATTATTCACTAAAATTGAACTTTAACACCAGCAGTAAAATGCACACCATATTCGCGATAGTAGGCCCAGCGATATATATTTGCATTGGCAAGATTGCGTCCCTCGACAAATATCGTACAGTGCTTCGACACAAACCAATCGACATCGAGGCCCACATCGACCGTCATCGGGAGTTTGACGCTCGGATTGGCCGCTACGATACGGTCGAAATCGGCATTCTCGGGAATAGCAACTATCGAGGTCCAAATCGATGGGCCGACAAGTTGAGCCTTTGCACCGATTGCAAACTTGCGGTGCGTATAGCGCAAACGCAACATAGCCTCATATGACGGCTTTGCCGAGGCGACCGAAGCAAACGATGATGTTGTCTGACCTTTGGCCGCAAGTTCGATAAGCAACGACGAAATCGGCTTATACTCAACCGAAGCACTTAACGACCAAATATTTTCGCGAGCCTGCTCAACACCGAAGAAAGCGCGGTGGATATTGTACCAATAGAGCGAATTTTTGACAAAAGACATATTGGCATAGAGACGATATGCAAACTTACAATTTTGCGTATGACCCGTAAAACCAAATCTCACATTATAGACCGTCGTATTATCCAACGAACGATTGCGGTCGGCCATAGGCAGACTCTCGTATCCAAGCATCGCCACATAGGGGTTGCGACGCTGCAACTCTTGGTAACTATTGTTTTGCAGCTTCGAATCCAACTCTATAAATGGCACAAATCGCCCGTTATCGCGCACATTCAGACCGATATAGAGGTATGGAAGGATATGGTGCGGTTTCTCCGTTCCGCCCTTCAAGCGGTCGTAGGCATAGGTTGCACCAACCTTAAAATCCAACATTCGCTTCGTCTTGTGTGCAAAGAGCAGCGTTGCCGAGAAGAGATTATCGGTATAGGCCTTCGCTTCGCGCAAGCCATACCAGCCCTTATAATCGGCCGAAAGCGAGAACGAACTACGACGACCGATATTGCGAGCAATCTTAATTCCGGCCGAGGCGCTGATTTGCTGAATCTTATTCTCGAAGGTCGGCTCACCCATAGCCGTATACCACAACTGCTCCGACTTATCGTTATAGAAGTCGGCCGAGCCATAGACCTTGAAGTTGAAGCGCGAGAGGTCGGAGAACGAATCGCCAAAACCGAGTTGCAAGGCGGCATTTTCGTAGTTTATCTCGCGAGGGTCTTGCTCTACACGTTTCTCGTATGGATAGCGGTTATACACGTCCGACTCATAGTAAATATCACCATCGAAGGTGTAGCGACCAACATACTTACCGCCCGTCACACCAACGCGATTGATAAGACGCATCGAGGCGTTATCGTAGACCTTTTCCAGCCCAGGGTCTTTGACCTTGATATTGTCGTAGCGACCTTCGTGATTAACATAGGCGGTCAGGTATCCGACATCGGCACGATGGGTTGTCGCATAGAAATCGGCCACCGAGTTAAACGGATAACCGAGACCCGCCTTTATATAGAACGGATATTGGCGGTTATACTCCCAATAGGTCACCATTGCAGGGCGGAAGCGGCTCGTAGTCAGCGTCGAAGAGAACGAACGCGGAGTAATCGTATAGTCGATTTCGGGGTATATACGAACCGTATCGACCATATTCGGTTTTACACTCTTCTTTCGAGCGTCGGCCACCTTTGGTGCAAACTCTTTGGTAACCTCAACACTCTTCTCGACCTGTGCCTGCGACACGGCTACAAACGACACGGTCGCCAAAAATATCAATATCGTATTACGCAATCTCATCTCTAACCCATTTTTTTGATTCGCTCACGCGCCTCCTCGACAATGCCGTCATCGGAAGGCGAGTAGCCGTCGATTATACTCTGATATGTCGCTTTTGCCTGGAACGCATCACCCCTATCCATATATATATCGCCAAGCAGAATAAAGGCCTTACCCAACCAATAGGTGTGTTGCGTCTTACTCTCGGAGAGTGCATAGATTCGGTTTTCGGCCTCCTCCAAAGCACCCTTGGAATAGGTGGCCGCTATTACCTCGTAGGCCGATTCGGCACCTGCGGCATCGACAAGCGAAGCAGAGAGGTCGGAATATATCGCCATCGCAGCCTCCTCGTCGCCACGCTTACGCAGCACCTTGGCCGATGCCAACCTCGCACGACGCACAACAGCCTCCTCGACATCGGTCATCTCGCCAAGTTTGCCAACCATCTCCATCGTCGCCTCATCATCGTTACGAGCCAACATCGCATCGACATAGCGACGAGCAGCCGACATTCGCGACTCGACACCCTCAACCAAACCATAGAGCAGATAGGCAGCCGATGCAGCCTCGGAGTACATTCCACTCTCGAAGGTAACCTCGGCAAGGCGGTCGGCAACCTGCTCCGTATAGCGGCAACGTGGACGAGCCACAAGCTGCTTCATTCGCTCGATTGCACCAAACGTTTCGCCCTCCTTCAAATGGCAGTCACTCAAATAGAACAACACGTCATCGACATAGTAGCCCTTCGGGAAGGTTTCGAGATAGGCGTCGAACGCACGAACCGCATCGGCATTACGCGATGCGAGATAGCTCTTCTCGGCCGCACGGAACGAGAGCGAATCGCGCGTCATTGCACTCAAATCACACTCCACGCCCGTATGTTTGGCATATTTGAAATAGCCATCAATATCGCCCTTTGCAACATATATCTCACGCACACTCTGCATCGCATCTCTGGCCGTCTGCGACTGCGGAGCAGCCTTTATCACAACATCGTAGGCCGCCAACGACTGCTCGCTATTGCCCATATTGAGATAGGCCAAGCCCAAATCCAAATGCGCAGGCAAAAAGTATGGCGACTGCTCGTTGGCCTTGGCAAACTTTTCGAGTTGAGCCGCAGCCTCCGTATAGCGCTCCATTGCAACATAGGTCCTGCCAAGCTCATAGCCGGCATCGTCGGCATAGTCGCCCTCGGCCGTTGTGATAATCTGTTTGAGTGCCGCAATTTTAGGCTCGGTCTTACCCAACAGGCCCAAAGCCAACGCACGACGATAGAGTGCATAGTAGCGCTCGTCGGTTGCAAGCGACACCGCACCCTCGTAGCTCTTGATGGCGGCTGTATAGTCGCGCTGCATATATTGAGCATCGGCCAAACGATTAAATCCATCGGCACGATAGGCATCACGCTCTTTGTAGAGCCACAAGAAACCCTCAAACGAACGCTTCGCCTGCTCAACATCGCCCAATGCGAGGTGCGTATAACCCACATTATAGAGAGCCATTTTATACTCCCGTTCGCTACGCGGAGCCCTTTTAAGGTATTGGTTATAGTGACCCAGAGCCTCGGTATAGCGACCTTCGATATAGGCAGCCTCACCAAGCCAAAACTCACACAGAGCATTATATTTAGGACTCACGCCTACCGCCTTCGACTCTTCGAGAGCCTCGCGAGCCTCACCGTAACGA
>JAGBWT010000211.1 GCA_017629615.1 Alistipes sp.
GCCTCAGCAGCCTCTGCTGGTTTCTGGGTATTACCACAGCAGCTAACCATTGCAACGGCAGCAGCCAAAACTACAAGCGAAAGAATCTTTTTCATAGTTGTAAATTTTTAAGAGTTCAACATTTATTCACAACAAAATTATATATAATTGAATAAAAAACAAAGAAAAACGACTTTTTTTGCTACTTATTCACTCTTTTTATCGTGTTAATTCCTCCAATGCTATCGTTTCGCGTACGATAAAGGCCTTTGGGAACGAGGTTTTGATACGTTCGAGTTGTATGAGAGCCTCCTCCTGCGAGGTGTAGTTGCCGACTGTCACCTTGAAATATGGGTTCTCGTAGGTGATGTAGCTACATTGGTCGGGGAAGAGCGAAACAAACAAATCGTGCGCAGCAAGCGCGTCGGGTCGTGCCGATGCGGAGTTGCTCATAAAAATCATAATGCGGTGGCCGCTGATAGCCGTTGGTGTTGCCGAAGGGTTTGCCGCAGGGATTTCGTGCTCCACGACGCGCACCGTGGCATCGACTCTTGTCAGCGAATCGACTTGCACGGGTGCCGATAGATAGCGCTTGTATGTGGTTAAATCTTGTGCCGAGAGGGTTATGGCGAACAAGATTGCCGTGAGGGCTAAAAGTGCATATTTTTTCATATTCGCGGGTGTTTATTTGTTGAGTCCGAAACTTTGCAATAGTGTTGTCGCTGCGATGCGCTCGGTGCCAATCGTGCGCTTGATGCCAGCCATTTCGATATTTGCCGAGAAGGCTATATCGACACCGTCGAAGTTGCGCTGCTTGATGCGTAATATTAGCGAGAGCGCTTTTAGCGGGTTGTAAATCGATATGTCGAGCGGAATCGAAATCGAGGCGGTCTGTCGTTTGTGCAACGTTATGGGTGCGAGCAACGAGGCGTGAGCGACACGCACTCCGTCGATATATATATCACCCTCGCCGGCGCTCAAAGTGGGGTTGTACGACGAGTCGTTGCGTACGCGGAGTTTGATAATCCAACCTCCATCGAGCGAACCCGAAATATCTTCGACAGCCTCGACTGCCACCTGCTTGCGGAGTCGCTCCGAGAGGCGTTGTGCGTTACAACTGCTGCTCGACAAGGTGGTGATTGCGGCGAGCGCAAAGATTGCGATAATGCGTAAAAATCTCTTCATATTTTGATTGTGTTATGGTCGTTTGGCTACATAGATTTGAGCAATTCCGAGGCTCTGACTGCGTGCCTTGATGTTTGCAAAGCCACAGCGCTCCAAGATTGCGATAAACTCCTTTGGCGTAGGGAAGGTATCGACCGACGCGGGCAGATACTCGTATGCCCCTCGGTTGTGCGATATAAGTCCGCCGATAAATGGGAGTATGCGGTGGAAGTAGAGTCGGTATATGGCCCCTACAAGGCGATTGCTTGGGTTTGAAAATTCGAGAATGACGAGGTGGCCTTCGGGTTTGATTACGCGACGCAGTTCGGCCAGGCAGGCCTCGATGTTTTCGAAATTGCGGACACCAAAGGCGACGGTGACGGCATCGACGCTCTCCGAGGCCATATCGATATGTTCGGCATCACATTCGGTGAGCGTGATGCGCTCGTCGAGACCTTGCTGTTCGACCTTGCGTTTCGCTACGGCCAGCATCTCGGGCGAGAGGTCGGCACCGCAAATGGTCGCGTTGTCGATGCGACGCGCCAAAGCGATAGCCAAGTCGCCCGTGCCGGTTGCCATATCGAGGATACGCTGTGCGCCCAATCGCCGCACGATGCGCACCACACGACGTCGCCAAAGGCGGTCGATAGACATCGAGAGTATGTGGTTGAGGCGGTCGTAGGTCGGGGCAATGTCGTTGAACATCGCCTTTACTCGCTCGCGTTTGCTTGTCTGTTTCTCCATATCGTTTGAGTTAGTTTTATTATTCGTATTTAACGGCCTCC
>JAGBWT010000212.1 GCA_017629615.1 Alistipes sp.
GGTGGCTACCCACACTTTATGCTCAAAGAGATTTTCGAGCAGCCTCGTACGCTGGCCGACTGCATCAGCGGTCGTATTGCGGCCGACGGCAAGAGCATCGTTCTCTCGGGCGTAATCGAGCATAAGGAGAAGTTCCTCAACACCAAGCGCATCATCATCGTTGCCTGCGGTACGTCGTGGCACGCAGCCCTTATCGGTAAGCACCTTATTGAGGACTTCTGCCGCATACCTGTTGTTGTGGAGTATGCGAGCGAGTTCCGTTACAGCAACCCTGTTGTCTCGGAGGGCGACGTACTCATCGCACTCTCGCAGTCGGGTGAGACGGCCGACACGTTGGCCGCATTGGAGTTGGCAAAGGCCCAGGGCGCATTCGTATTCGGCATCTGCAACGTCATCGGTTCGTCGATTCCTCGCGCAACCCACTCGGGCTGCTATATCCACGTTGGTCCGGAGATTGGCGTAGCATCGACCAAAGCCTTCACGGGTCAGGTTACGGTATTGGCTATGATGTCGCTGCTCATCGGCCAGATGAAGGGTCTTGTGTCGAACGAGACTTTGGAGCGTGTCGCTTCGGATATTCGTCGCGTGCCGTCGCTCATCAAGGAGATTTTCGGCCTCGACGAGCGTATCAAGGACCTTGCAAAAATCTTTACCTATGCCCACAACTTCCTCTACCTGGGTCGTGGCTACAACTACCCTTCGGCACTCGAAGGCGCACTCAAACTCAAAGAGATTTCGTATATCCACGCCGAGGGCTACCCTGCTGCAGAGATGAAGCACGGCACAATCGCCCTTATCGACAACGATATGCCGTCGGTGGTTATCGCCATCAAGGACAACGTCTACGAAAAGACCGTCAGCAACATTCAGCAGGTCAAGGCTCGTGGCGGTAAGGTTGTGGCCATCGTCACCAAAGGCGACACGGTCGTTGCCGAGTTGGCCGACTACATCTTGGAGGTACCGGAGATTTCGGAGTGCCTCACGCCACTGCTCACCTCAATTCCGTTGCAGTTGCTCGCCTACTACATTGCCGTCAATAAGGGTCGCAATGTAGACCAGCCACGCAACCTCGCAAAGTCGGTAACCGTAGAGTAACAACCCTCAACCAAGCCCAAACACTATGAAACGAATCATAACCCTACTCCTTGCGCTTGCAGCCATCGCAAATGTGGCTTCGGCAGAGGACTATACACTCTCGACCCCCAATACCTCGCTGATACTCTCGGCCAAGAAGGGCGAGAAGCTCTACTTCCGTTACTACGGTTCGCGTGCCGAGGCGAGCGAAATCCGTGCTACGGGCCGTATGCTCCGCTACGACGCATACCCTGCGTTCGGCACCTACTGCGACCGCCCATACGCGGCTCTCATCAAGCAGCACGATGGCGACAATGCCGCGAAGTTCGTTGTCGAGAGTGTTGAGCAGGCTACCGAGGGCAACCTCTCGCGCATAACATTCACACTGCGCGACGAGGCACACCCTGCCGTCAGCATCAAGGTCAATTATGCCGCCTACGACGATTGCGATATCATCAAGGCCAACACCGAGTACATCAACGACAGTAAGAAGCCTATCGTATTGCAGAAGTATATGTCGGCCGTGTTGCCGATTCAGTCGGACAACTGCGTCTTGTTGCACCTCGACGGCTCGACCAAGAACGAGTTTAACGAAGTCGTCGAGCCTCTGACAAGCGGCGTGCGCACCATCTCGACCCAATCGGGTTCGCGTACGGCAATCTACCACAACGCATCGTTTATGCTCGGTCTCGACGGTCGTCTCGAAGAGCGCAACTGCCCTGTTGTAGCGGGTACGCTCGTGTGGATAGGTAACTCCCACTTCGAGTTCTACAATACATTGCAGGCTCGCGTGCAGACCCTCTTTATGGGCGGTATCAACCCTGCGGCAAGCGACTATACGCTCGCAGCAAAGAGTTCGCTCACAACCCCCGAAATGGTCTTTACATACGCTACCGACGGCAAGGGCGAGGCTACACGCACGTTCCACCGCTGGGCGCGTAAGCACCAACTGCTCGACGGCACCAAGCAACGCGAGGTGTTGCTCAACTCGTGGGAGGGCGTACATTTCGACATCAGCGAGACAAGTATGGTCGATATGACTCGCGACTTTGCAGCACTCGGTGGCGAGATGTTCGTTGTCGATGACGGCTGGTTTGGCGAGAAGTATCCGCGCGACAACGCCAAGACCTCGCTCGGCGACTGGAAGCACGCACCTGCGAAGTTGCCTCGCGGCATTCAGCCTCTGATTAAGATGGCACACTCCAACGGTATGCGCTTCGGCATCTGGATTGAGCCCGAGATGTGCAACGTCA
>JAGBWT010000029.1 GCA_017629615.1 Alistipes sp.
GCAAGTCGTACGATAAGCGCGAGTATTTGAAGGCCAACGATGCAAAGCGCGAGATGGATAAGGCTCTAAAACGTTTCAAATAGGGTAGAATGGCACTGATTTTATGTATTGAGACAGGAACCGATGTCTGTTCGGTCGGAATAGTGAAAGATGGCTCGCTATTGTCGTTGCGTGAGAGCGATTTGGGTCGCGACCACGCAAAGAAGGTTGCGGTCTTTGTCGATGAATTGTTGCGCGAAAATTCGATTGCACCGGAGGATATCGACGCTGTGGCTGTCGGTAAAGGTCCGGGCTCATATACAGGTCTGCGTATAGGCGTGTCGTTTGCCAAAGGTTTGTGCTACGCTCTCTCCAAACCTCTGATTGCCGTTGGCTCGTTGGAGGCTTTGACGGCTGTTGCTCGTGAGGATTACGAGGCTGGTATTATCGATGTTGAGGGCTGGGAGGAGGCTACGCTCTGCCCGATGGTCGATGCTCGTCGTATGGAGGTCTATGCCCAACTATTCGATGCGAATGGTCGAGCGTTGAGCGATGTTAAGGCCGAAGTAGTTACGGCTGATAGTTTTGCCGAGCAGCGCACAAAGGGTGGTAAATTTATCGTGTTTGGTAGCGGTGCAGCAAAGTGTGCCGATATTATCGGTGCCGAACTTGTTGCCGTGACGCCATCGGTGCGAGGTATGGCAACGCTTGCGGAGAAGGCCTACTCGGTTGGCGATTTCGTTGATACTGCCTACTTTGAGCCGTTCTACTTAAAGGACTTTGTCGTCACTACATCGAAGAAAAAACTCTTCTAAAACTCCTTGATAAATGCTATGCGCGGTGCGCCCGATTGTAGGGTGATTTGTCCGCAATATGTGTAGTTCAATCGTCGTAGAAGCGATTGCATTGCGCGGTTGTCGCAGTGTGTATCTACTCTGATATTGTTAAGGCCTCGCTCTCGACACAACTCTTCGGCAAATGCGAATAGCAACTGTGCTAAACCCGACCTGCGGGCGGTGCTACGAATCGCCATACGGTGTATGACGGCGTATGGAGCATCGTTGGGCCACTCTCCGTTGTGAATCGTGCTGTATGTAGGCTCACCGTCAAATATTATTGCCGCTATGGCGCAAATCTCGGCGTTGTCACGCTCTGCGACATAGAGATTGCCGCGCTCAATATCCTCGGCTATAATCGCCTCGGTGGGGTAGCCGTCTTGCCATTGGTCTACCTCCTCTGCCCGTAGAAAGTGTTGGGCGTCGGCGATAATCTCCATTATCTGTATAAGGTCGTTGCGAATTGCCTTGCGAATGGTTGTCATAGTGTTCGGTATTTGCGAAGTTGTTGGTTTAACTCCTTTTCACGACCACCAACGCAACGATTGACCAGCGCGTGAAATTGTGCCGAATGGTTGTGGTGTATGGTGTGGCAGAGTTCGTGGATTATGACATAGTCTTGTAACTGCTCGGGTAGCGTGACAAGAAAAAGCGACAACGAAAGGTTGTTTTGTGATGTGCAACAGCCCCATTTTGAGCGGGTTGCCCTGATGGTTACTCGGCCATACGAAAATCCGAATTGGTTGGCAAGGTGTGCTACACGCTTTGGGAGTTGCTCTTTTGCCTGTTCGCGCAGGGCTTCGATTTGCTCCTTTGAGTAGGCGTTGGGTTTGACGGTCGCATTCTCCAATCGCGCAAGGGCTGCCTTTACCCATTCGGTGCGTGAATCGAGAAAGTCGAGTGCGCGACTTGTTGCTATAAATGTGGGGTACGACAAACGTATCTCGCCCGATGGTTTGATGCTTAACGATATGCGCGAGTTGCGATTGCTTTGCGCGAGGGTAATGATGCCCAACTCCTCGTGGACGTATTTCGATAGCATCTTAATCGCCAATACGTTGGCGTACAACCTCGAAGAGCATAATTGCCGCAGCGGCCGATACGTTTAGCGACTCGATTGCTCCAATCATCGGAATTGCAAGTTGCTCGTCGCACAACTTCAACACCTCTTTCGATATGCCCTTCTCCTCCGAACCCATAACGATAACCGTAGGTTTGCGCAGGTCGGCATCGTACATCAGTTTGCGACTATGTTCGGTTGCTGCTACCACCTGAAATCCCTCGGCCTGCAATGCTTTGAGCGTATTGCGCACCGAGCCGACACGACAAACAGGTATGCGGGTCAATGCTCCTGCCGAAGCCTTCATAGCCTCCGAATTGACGGGAGCCGAACTTTTGAGCGAGGTGATGATGCCCAAC
>JAGBWT010000001.1 GCA_017629615.1 Alistipes sp.
ACCTCCGAAGGGATATGAGCCGTTTTATATCAGCCTCCTGGGTCGTCACGGCTCGCGCTATCACTCGGTGCAGTCGCTCTACGACGATACGCTCGACCTGCTGCGCCGTGCCTCCGAGGCCGACGAACTGACGCCAACGGGTCGTCGGTTTTTGGCCGATTGGCAACTCGTGGCCGAGGCTGCAAAGGGGCGCATTGGCGAGTTGTCGCCACTCGGCATCGAGCAACAGGTCGGAATAACCCGCCGTATGGTCGAGGCCTATCCCGAGATATTCAATAAGCGCCGTTGCCGTATTGATTGTCGCTCGACGGTTGCACCTCGTTGCATACTCTCGATGACCGCAGCCACCAACACCTTGTCGGCAATGCTACCCAAGGCCGAAATTCGTGTCGAGGCGAGCGAGGCCAATACCTACCTCAAATCCTATGCGAGCCTCAATAGCGTGAAGATGACCTCCATACCGTTTAGCGACTCGTTGCGTCGTGCCAATATGCCCGCTGCCGAACCTTTTATCGCACGTCTGTTTAAGGCCGATAGCAAGGTTGCGGAGTCGATAGCCGATACCAACGACTTTATGTACAACACCTTCCTTGCGACGGCAGTCCTCGGCTCAACGCCAATGCCCGAGGTGCAGTCGCTCGACTATATCTTTACCGAAGAGGAGCGTGCGGCCGTATGGCGTGCATCGAATATCCGTCGTTATGCGCTTACAGGCCCTTCGGCCAAATACCACAAGGCGATTTTGAATGTCGTTGCGCTGCTCCTCGGCAATATCATCGAGACGGCCGACCGCGCTATCGCTACGGGCGACGAGCAGGCCACACTTCGATATGCCCACGACGTGACGGTTATATCATTGACTGCGGCCCTCGGCATTAAGTGCGGAAATGTCGTGACCGACGACTATGCGCGAGTTAGTTACGATTGGCAGTGTTCGACCGTAACCCCTATGGGCGCAAATATCCAGATTGTCTTTTATCGCAATCGCAAAGGTGATGTCTTGGTCAAAGTTCTTCACAACGAGCGCGAGCAACTTCTCGACCCTGCGGTTGGTAAGCCTGTCGAAGGGGTATACTATCGTTGGGAGGATATGAAGGGCTACTTAAAATCAATTTTATAAAAATTGATTTTGGTAGGGTCGTTAGAGGCGTTAGGGTCGTTAGAGGCATTAGGGGGAAATGGGTAGATTGGGTTGCCTGAACCCCCAGCCTACCCAGCCTACCCAGCCTACCCAGCCTACCCAGCACAACCCATTCTTCCCAGAAAAGTTTTTCCGTTTGCCATTCAATGCCACTAAACAAAAATAGGTAGAATGAGAAGTTGCCCCCTCCCATTCTACCTATTCGACCTGGCCCAAAAACTAATTTTAACGTTTAATTTTTCTGGGCGTTGCGTGGATTTCCTATTTCAGCACCTTGAAAATCATCTTCTTGATGTGTCCGTTACCCAACATTGGGGCGTGGGCATCTTCGGGCATCAGAATCGAGAATTGGCCCTCCTGCATCGTGTAGAAGGTCTGCGGTTGGTCGGTATAGAACTGAACGTCGCGCTCGGTGTCGAATTCGCCCTTTGCCTTTTTGCAATCTTTGCGCTCCGACCAGCCAAACTCCTCTTTGCCCGTTCCGCCAACGATAACCTGGATGTCGATATATTTGTCGTGTACCTCCAAAAGGGCCTCGTAGCGAGGTTTGAGGTCGATTTCCGAAACGTTTACGAACAACTCGTCGCCGAGAATATCGTGTCGGCCTGGGGCGATAGTCTTGACATTGCACTCGGCCAAAAAGTCGAATGCGGCTTTAAGACGAGGGTTGAGCGAGTAGTATAACTCGGCATTTTTGATAGAGTCTAAAATCATAGTGTTATTATTTTGTTGTTTCTAATTTCAGTCTGACAGTAACGGGGTAGTGGTCCGAGAATTTCCACCCATAATCGACATCGTAGGTCGTCACCTCGAACTGTGGTGAGCAGAGTATGTAGTCGATGCGCATAAGGCGGAAGAATCCGTCGAAAGTATATGTGTAGCCACGGCCGGCCTCACGGAAGGTGTCGAGCATACCGTTGGCAAGTGTCGAGTAGGTGTATGAGAGCGGAACATCGTTGAAGTCGCCACATACGATGACCTTCTCTACCGGCGAACGGTCGATAAAAGCTCTAATAATATCGACCTGACGGCTACGGTTGATGTTGTTGTCGCGTAGGCGGGTTACGATACTCCGTAGTTTGGCATCGCGTTCGGTATCGTAGATGTATTGATGTTGCTGGATAAATTGCGAATCGTCCTTGCGAATTGATGTGGAGTGCAGATGTGTGTTGATGACCCTCACCGTATCGTCGTTGATACGCAGGTCGGCCCATACGGCATTGTAGCGAGTCAACGAGTCGATTTCACCGTGGCGGATAATTTTGTAGCGCGTCAAAATCTCGCACGAGAAGTCGTTGTGGGTCGATAGTGTCGAACTATATCGGGGCGAGAGTTTGCTCCATTTGTTGCGTCCGTCGCTCAAATACTCCTGCACGCAGAGTATCGCAGGCGAGAGTCGCTCGATAGAATCGACAAGGGCTTCGTTGTTGCCATTTGCAACATTGTATGAGGTGACCTTTATGAAACGTCGCTCAACTATCTTCTCGTTACGCTCTTGCGACGGCTCGATTTGGTAGTATCGTGGCAGGTAGAATAGTCCAACGACGACGACAATGCCACTTATGGCAACGTGCCACCAACGCCAGCGAAGTACCCAATACAGCATTACGACTATGTCGAGCAGGAAGATTATCGGTGCGCCAAGAGCGATGACCGACAGCCAACCCAGCGTGGCCGGCATAACGTATGGCGTAAGCAGGCAGACGAAGGTTGCGGCAAAGAGCAGGGCCATCAGCGGATAGACCATAATGTCGGCCACCGTTAGCCAAAACGAAGCACCACGGCTGCGTTTTACTTTGTGTCCGCTCGAAAAACTCTTTTTGTAGGTGTCTGCCATAGGGGTAGTCGGGTCTTTGTGTTAGAAAAATATCTTGTGCTTCCAACGCCAATAGAGTAGAAGTGCAGCACCCCAGAGCATACCTCCGACGTGTGCAAAGTGGGCTATATTGTCGTTGCTGCCACTCCAACCGAGGAATATTTCGAGCAGGATATATCCGATGACAAACCATTTTGCCTTGATTGGCGCAGGTATCGGGAAGACGAATATGCGCTCGTTGGGGTGCATAATGCCAAAGGCCATAAGCAGGCTCATTACCGCACCCGATGCGCCCAAAGCGGGGTTGTATTCGCCAAACAGACCGGTTGCAGCCAAATGGAACAGACCGGCACCTATGCCGCATACAAAATAGTAGACAAAGAAGCGGCGCGAACCGAGTTCGTACTCCAACGTGCGACCAAACATCCATAGCGCAAACATATTGAAGAAGAGGTGCGACACGTCGGCGTGAAGGAACATATATGTCACCAACTGATAGATGTGAAATCGGCCGGTGATGATAGGCCAAAGTACGCCATAGTAGTCGAGAATTGCCGCTACGGGTTTAATCAACCAGATGGCAAGAAAGACCATACAGTTGGCGATAATCAAATTCTTGACAACCGGCGGTGTGCGAAAATATGGATTCATCTTTTTGTGTGTCGTTTAGTGTTGTTATCCTAAAAGTTTCTCTATATCGTCCAACGTCAGTGCGGCCGATATATTGCCTCCCGAAGGGGTTGTTGCGTTGTCGCGACAGCCCACCCAAGCCTCGATAATTGTCTCGGCCTCGGCTTGTGAGTAGTTGGTGCGTTGCGATGTTGCGCTACGGGCCAACGAGAGAGCAATTCGCTCACGACGCATCGTCTCGACAGAGTGGGGTAGCGCCAACTCCTGCAATAGATAGAATATCGACGACTCGATATTGCCCGGCTCAATATCTCCCGGTATGCCACGCACCTCGATAGCATTGCCCTCTTGCAATTCGATATCGAAGCCAAGTGCCGCAAAATCGACCGCCCACTCCTCCATAACGGCCCACTCGTCGGTCGAAAGACGCAACGTCTCTGGGAAGAGGAGTTGTTGTGTGGTTGAGCGACCGCAATCGAGCGAGGCGAGATAACGCTCGTAGAGTATGCGCTGGCGTGCTCGCGTGAGGTCAATCAGGCGTAACACCCCATTTATCATAGCCGAAGCATAGCGCTTGCCGATATAGGTAATGGCCGTAGGGTGAGTGTCGGTAGTCGAGTCAAGCTCGATGTAGTGCTGCTCCTCGATTTCCGAATCGATAAAGTCAAATTCGCTACTGCCACTCTCCTCCGTGCCGTTCATAGCCGAAGGAATTTCGTAATCCTCGACCTCGGTGTTGCTTTCGAAATTGCTCACAAAGTCGTTTAACGCACTGCGACCTGCGACCGAGCGTTGGCTTGCCGAAATCTCGCTACACTCCTCGAATGGGTTGTAATGCTCGCGCGTTGTTGAGCGAGGCATTGTATATACGACGTCGCGCGTTGCAACCGGAATATCGACATCGACCTCCTTCTCGAAATCCATCATCGATATAGCGCCTGTCTTGGCTAACGTTTCGCGTGCAGCGGCGTTGATAATCTGCCAAATGGCCTCGTTGTCGGCAAATTTTACCTCGGTCTTTTTTGCGTGTACATTGACATCGACACGCTCGGCATCGACCGTGAGGTAGATGAAGAACGAAGGTTGCGCACCATTCGGAATCAACTTCTCGTAGGCTTTGACAACGGCCTTGTTGAGGTATGCCGAATGGAAATAGCGACCATTGACAAACATATATTGGTCGGCACCTCGCATCTTGGCTGCGAGAGGTCTGCCGATATAACCCTTGACTTGGGCAATCGAGGTCGTTACATCAACCTCCAATAGGTTGTTGCGCATTGCGCTACCCATAATGCCGACGATACGCTCGGCAAGGCTCGCCTGTGGAAGGTTGTAGAGGGGTGCGCCAGCCGACATCAACTCAAAGGCCACCTCGGGGTGACAGAGTGCCACGCGACGAAATTCGACCTTTATATCGTTCTGCAATTTCGATTCGCGGCTGTCGATAAATTTGCGACGTACGGGCGTGTTGTAGAATATGTTACGCACGACAAACTGCGAGCCAATCGGAGCCGCAACGGGTGTCTGCGAGATAAATTCGCCACCGTTTATGATACTCTTTGTGCCAACTTCGGCATCGGCCTGTCGGGTCGTGAGTTCGACCTGCGATACGGCTGCAATCGACGCGAGAGCCTCGCCTCGGAAACCGAAGGTGTGGAGCGCGTATATATCGTCGAGCGAACTAATCTTGCTCGTTGCGTGACGCTCAAATGCCAGACGTGCATCGGTTGGCGACATTCCGCAACCGTTGTCGATAATCTGTATCATATCGCGACCGCAATTAGTGTAATTGACCTTTACCGAGGTCGCTCCGGCATCGATGGCATTCTCCATCATCTCTTTGATGGCCGATGATGGGTACTCGACCACCTCGCCAGCCTTGATTTGGTTGGCTACAATGTCGGGAAGCAATTTGATACGGTCAGACATATAACGTTACTCCTTATAATCGTTCGGTACTATGGTAATAGGTGTGTATGGGTTGAACTCCTGCTCTTCGATGAGTTCTTGGGTTGGGGTCTGCTTTGCAGCTTTGTTGAAGAGCGAGACAATTCTCGGATACAATATATATATTATTACGAGCATAAATGCCAAACCTCCAAACAGTGCAAATCGCGACACGATACTGCCACCCGAACTCTTCTCTTGTGCGCGACGCATCTTTCGGGCGTTACGCTTTGTGCGGATATATTGGCCCGGAGTATACCCCTCCTCCTCTGTGGAGTTGCTTTCGCCACGCAATTCGCGACGGCGCTCCTCTCTGCGCTCCTTCTCGGGGTCGTAGTAACGAGGTATGTAGTTGAAGGCGTTGGGCCGTTTCTTGGGTGGTGTGAAGAGTCCCATAGTCTGATGTTTTATGCGAAAAAGTCCTTCATTCGTTCAAAAATATTCTTGCGCTCGACACGCTCCGATGAGCGGAAGTGTGGTTGCTCGGCAAGTTGCTCGATAAGAGCCTTCTCCTGCGAGTTGAGCGACGACGGTATGGTAATGTCGACTACAACCAACAAGTCGCCTCGACCATAACCATTAACCGAAGGCAGACCCTTGCCACGCAGGCGGAGTACCTTGCCGGCGTGAGTTCCAGCGGCAATGTTAATTTTGGCCTTGCCATCGACAATCGGTACCTCGGCCTCGCCACCAAGCAGTGCTGTCGTAAGCGAGATGTTGAGGTTGTGGATAAGGTTGTTGCCATCGCGCAAGAGTTGCTCGTCGGCCTCCTCCTCGATGACGACAATCAAATCGCCGTTTATGCCACCGCGACGAGCTGCGTGACCCTTGCCTGCAACGGTCAGCATCATACCCTCGCCGACACCGGCAGGGATATTGATTTCGATAGTCTCGCTGTCGTAGACATAGCCCTCGCCACTACACTTGCTGCATTTTTCCTTGATGATGTGACCTTCGCCACCGCATACAGGGCATACACCTTGGGTCTGCATACGGCCAAAGAAGGTGTTTTCGATGCGGGGTACAACACCCGTACCGTTACAATTTGAGCAAGTCGTGATTGACGAAGCATCTTTGGCTCCGCTGCCACCACACTTGTCGCACACAACATTCTTCTTGGCCTTAATCTTTTTGGTTGTGCCATTTGCAATCTCCGAAAGCGTTAGGCGAATCTTGACTCTGATATCGGAGCCACGATTGACACGAGGCTGGCCGGAACCTCCGCCAAAGCCTCCGAAACCGCCACCAAAACGGCCACCGAATATATCGCCAAATTGCGAGAAAATGTCCTCCATCGAGAAACCTCCGCCGCCAAAGCCACCGAAACCGCCACCTGCGGCACTACCATTCATACCGGCGTGGCCAAATTGGTCGTAACGCGCACGTTTGTCGGGGTTCGACAATACGTCGTAAGCCTCGGCCGCCTC
>JAGBWT010000030.1 GCA_017629615.1 Alistipes sp.
AATTTCCTTAAACTCCTTAAACTCCTTAATCTCCCTAAAAGAAAAAGACGAGAGCTTATCTCGTCTTATAGTTATCAACTATCAATTGTCAATTATCAATTGTCAATTATTCTGGTTGATAGCCCGTATCTTCAAGTAGGGTAGTGCTGTTGGCTGCGGCTACTGCGAGGCAGTCACAACGGTTATTTTCGACCGTGTCGGCGTGGCCCTTGACCCATACAAAGCGTACACGGTGCTTGCGGTAGATGCGCAAGAAACGAATCCAGAGGTCGGGGTTCTTCTTGCCCGAGAAACGCTTCTTCTCCCAGCCGAAGACCCAGCCCTGCGACACCGCATCGACAACATACTTCGAGTCGGAGTATATCGTAACCTCCGAGCCCTCGAACTTCAACGCTTCGAGCGCCACGCACACAGCCATCAGCTCCATGCGGTTGTTGGTCGTAAGGCGGAAACCTTGCGATAGCTCTTTGCGATGAGGGCCACTCATAAGCACCACACCATAGCCACCAGGTCCAGGGTTGCCAAGCGCCGAGCCGTCCGTATATATAGTAATAATAGGTGTCATAGTCTATCCGAGTACTATTTTTTGGAGCTCCGAGTAGTGGTCTATAACATAGCGTGCACCTTTCGCTCTCAACATCTCGGGTGTATGGCTGCCAAACGACACACCACAGAGGTCGCAGTTGGCACCACGCCCCATATCCATATCGTAGGTCGAATCGCCCACAACCAAAGCCTCCTCCGCTTTGACGTTGTAGCGTTCGAGTGCCAAGAGCGCAATGTCGGGCGAAGGTTTTGTATTCACCACATCGTCGGCGCAGATGATACCGTCGAAGTATTGTGCGATGTTGAGTCGTGCGGTCAACCTCTCGAGTACACTGCGGATATTGTTCGATGCGATAAGTAGTGTTACACCTGCACTCTTCAAAGCGTCGAGTGTAACGGCTACGCCATCGAACAACTCGATTAACGGCTCACACTCTTGTCGGTAGATGTTGTTGAACTCGACAATCATCTGCTCGATGGTTTCATCGTCAATGGTCGGGTCGTTGGCAAAGCAGCGAAATGCCTCAGGCAGTGCCAAGCCGAAGTTACGCTCTACCTGTACGGGGTCAATCTCGTAGCCATGCATGTTGAGCATCTTCTCCGATGCGTGAAGAATTGCAGGGATAGTTCGAGCGATCGTGCCGTCGAAGTCGAGCATTACAACTTTGTAGTTAGCCATCTCTTATTGGGTTATATTTACCAACTGCTCGCGGTAAGCGTCCAAGATACGCGACTTGGAGATAAAGCCGCGATAGTGATTCTCCTTATCAACCACAGGCAATATCCAGGTCTTGTTGTGCTCAAAGCGAGGTAATACCTCCTGCATCATCTCGTGTTCGAGAATCTTGTCAGGTGGCTGAATCATATAGCGAGTAATCGAGTTTCCGCGCTTCGACGGCTTGAACATATCCTCGCGCAAGTCGTCGAGCTGAACAATGCCGACCAAACGGCCGAAATTGTCGATTACAGGGAAGATATTACGTTTCGATGTTGAAATAATATCCATTACATCGCCAAGTGTGAAGTGCTCCTTAATACGCACAAAATCGGTCTCCATCAGCTCGTCGAGGTTGAGGAACACCAATACCGATTGGTCTTTGTCGTGGGTGAGCAGTTGTCCTCGTTGGCGCAACTGCTTGGTGTATATTGAATCGGGATCGAGGTAGCGACC